>DASZDF010000703.1:0-10346 GCA_035942275.1 Solirubrobacteraceae bacterium
GGCGTCGACGGCGCGCGGCAGGCCCTTCAGGACGCCGAACCGGACGGTCGCGGCCTCGAGCGCGCGCGTGACGCGCCGCTGCAGCGCGGCGCGGTGGAGCGAGCCGAACGCCACCGCCTGCGCCCGCTCCGCGAGTGCTGCGCGCACCGTCTCGGGCGCGGTGTCCTGGAGGCCGCGGTGCGCCAGCCCGGCCACGTGATGGCGGTCCGCCAGGCGGACGACCTCGTCCCAGTCGACGTCGCCGACCGGCTCTGTTCTTGGATCCGCCCCGCACGCGCGGGCGACCGCGGCGCTCAGGGTCCGCAGCTCGGACGGTGATCGCACGCCGCGCATACTGGCCGCTGCGGCGAGTCCCCGACTTGCGGTCGCCAGACCTGCGGGCGTAGGGTCGGCCCCGTGACACGGATACCGCGGCGCCGGTGCTCGGCAGTCGCCATCGCGCTCGCAGCGCTGCTGGTCACCGCGACGCCGGCTTCCGGGGCGGCCCAGAAGATCGTGCCGATCGGGCCGGACCCCGCGTGGGGCTGCATCCAGGGCGCGAAGACGTCGCTGACGGTCCGGACGGCACGCGGCACGCTCGTCTCGCCGGGGTTCCGGCAGGCGCACCGGCGGTTGACCAGGCAGTTGCGGACGCTCGACCGTCGGATGAGGACGGCGAGCCGCCGCGCGCGGGAGCGGATGTTCGTGCTGCGGCGGGGCCTCGCCGGCACGCGCGCCGGCGTCCGGCTGTGCCGGGGCGACCGGCTGCCCCCGCCCGCGGCGATCCGCCGCACGTTCACCTTCGCCTGCCTGCACGGCTTCGCGCTGCCGACGGTCTTCGTCCGCGGGTCCTGCGCCGTCGACCTGCGCCCGCGCGGCGTCCCCGACAAGCGCGCCCGCGCGTCCGCCTACTCGCTCTCGAAGACGTACGCGACCCTCGACGGCCTGCTCCACGCCGAGTGCACGGAGGAGGACGGCACCTACGAGGGCCCGCAGCGGATGGAGGACATCTACGGGCTCTACCTCGTCCGTTGCGGCCCGGTGGAGAGCGAGCCGGAGCTGCCGGTCAGCGACGCGTGGGACATCCTCCGCATGGACGTCGAGAACTGCGACGAGATCCTCGCCGCCGACGAGAACGGCTGCGGCCCGACCGAGCCGAGGCCGACCCCGAACCCGTCCCCGACCCCGCGACCCGGTCCGCCCAACCCGCAGGACGACTGCATTGTCCTCCGCATGGAGACCGAGAACCCGGACTGCTGAGGCGGATGGCGAGACCCGGACTCGAACCGGGGACACCACGATTTTCAGTCGTGTGCTCTACCAACTGAGCTATCTCGCCGAGCGGCGGAAAGGGTAGCGCCGGGGCGGTGCTCGGTGGGTGGCCGCGCGTGGCTCAGGTGGGGTCGCGCGCGGTACGGTGGGCGCCGTGGCGGAGACGATCATCACCCTTCGGATCTGGCGGAAGGGGCCGCGGGGGGAGGAGCTTCTCGAGCGGCTCGCCGCCGAGCTCGGGCGCAGCGACGTCGTCGCCGACGACAGCGGCCTGGTCAGGCTGCGGATGGACGGGCGCGGGGGAAAGAGCTGGGACACGCTCCGCGACGCGCTCGACCGCGCGGGCAGCGACTGGCGCGAGTGGCTCCACCTGGAGTCGCGCCCGCCGCGCTGAGCACGCGGTGCCACGGTGGCCGTAGCTTCCGACGGCGGCGACGACGATCTCAAGGCACGCGCCGCGACGGCGGTCGGCGTGCTCGGTCGCCGGGCCGTCGTCGTCCTCGCCGTCGGGATCGTCGCGAACACGCTGCTCGCGCGGCTCCTCACGCCGGCCGACTTCGGCCTCGTCGCGCTCGGCGGCGCGCTGGTGACCGCCGGCTCGTTCCTGGCGATCGGCGGGCTCGCGCCGCAGCTGATCGTGCGCGACCGCGCGCCGGATGCGCAGGAGCTCTCGTCGGTCCTCGGTCTGGTCCTCGCGGTCACGCTCGCGATCTCCGGGGTCACTGCGGGGGTCGCGGTGCAGTTCGGTCGCGACGGCACGATCGTCGCGCTCATGGTCGCGTGCCTCCCGCTGCTCGCGTTGCGCGCCCCGGCGTCGATCGTGCTCGAGCGCGAGCTGTCCTACCGCTCCGTCGCGCGTGCCGAGCTGGCGGAGTCGCTCGCGTTCTACGCGTGGGCCGTCGGGACGGTCGCGGCGGGCTGGGGCGTGTGGGGCCTCGCGAGCGGCGCGATCGTCCGCGCCGCGCTCGGGAGCGCGCTGATGATCCGCCTCGCGCCCGGCGCCCTTCCCCGCCCGTCGCTGTCGTGGCGGCGCGTGCGGCCGCTCGTCGGCTACGGCCTCGCCTTCCAGGGCACCCGCGTCGTCATGTTCGTCCGCGAGCAGGGGCTCAACGTCGGCGTGGCGGCGATCGCGGGGCTCTCGGTGCTCGGCGTCTGGAGCCTGGCCTTCCGCGTCCTCCAGATCTCCTACTTGATGTTCAAGGTCCTGTGGCGCGTGTCGTACCCGGCGATGGGGCGGCTGCTCGCGTCCGGCGCCGACCCCCGCCCCGCGGTCGAGGGCGGCGCCAGGGTCGTCGTCGTCGCGACCGGTGCACTGCTGTGCCCGCTCGCGGGCTCCGCGCACGCGCTGCTGCCTCCGCTCGTCGGCCCCGGCTGGGACGGCCTCGCCGACGTCGTGCTGGTCGCCGCCCTCGGCATCGCCGCGGCCGCGCCGCAGTCGGTGGCCGTCACGGGGTTCCTGCTCGCGTCAGGAGCGGCGCGGACGATCCTGCTGAGCTCGGTGGCACAGGCGGCCGTGTGGCTCGCCGTGGCGTTCGCCCTGCTGCCGTCCCTGGGCGTGATCGCGGTGGGCCTCGGCTGGCTGGCCTCCAGCGCGACGGGGGTGCTCACGCTGGGGCTCCCCGCGCGCCGCCGGTCCGGGGCCAGGCTCTGGACCCAGCTCGCCGCGCCGGTCGCCTTCACGCTGCTGGGTTGCGGGACCGGCTACCTCGTCGGCACGCTCGGCGATCCGTCCGTTCCGCTCGGTCTCGCCGCCGCCGCCGCGTCGCTCGCGGTGTTCGCCGCGGGAGTCCTCGCCGCCGCGCGCCCGGCGGTGCGCCAGACGCTCGCCGTGGCCCGAGTGGCGACCGGTCGCGGGACGGGTCCGGGGGCCGTGTCCGCGGGCGGCGCCGTCGGCTAGGCTGCGCGCCCCTCACGAGGACGAACGCATGGACCCGGCGCGACGCGAAGCACTACGGGAGGCTGAGGCCACCGGCGAGGCGGCGCGGCTCGGGCAGAGCGTCGCCCCCGACGGGAGGCCGGTGACATCGCTGATCGACGGCGTGCGGATCCGGCCCGCGGTGACGCATCCCGACGAGCGCGGGACCGTCACCGAGATCTTCGACATCCGGTGGGAGTTCGACGACGCGCCGCTGGTGTTCGTCTACCAGGTGACCATCCGGCCCGGCCAGCACAAGGGCTGGGTCATGCACAAGCGTCACGCCGACCGCTCGTTCTTCTCCCTCGGCGCGATCAAGATCGTCCTCTACGACGACCGCGAGGGCTCGCCCACGCGCGGGATGCTCAACGAGCTCGTCCTCGGCGAGGAGAAGCGCGGCCTGCTCTACATCCCGAGCGGCGTCTGGCACGCGCTGAAGAACATCGGCCACACCGACGCGCTCTTCGTCAACTGCCCGACCGAGGCGTACAGACATGACGACCCAGACAAGTGGCTGCTCCCGCCGGTCAACGACGTGATCCCGTACGAGCTCTGAGCCCGCACGCGTCGACCCCAGCGCGGCGGGCCCAGCTCGTGCGCAGCATCCTGCGCCACGCGCGCCGTCCGGCGCCGCCCCGCCGGGACGCGCCGCTCGTCAGCGTCGTGATGCCGACCTACAACTGGAGCTCGGTGCTGCCGTACTCGATCGCGTCCGTGCTCTGGCAGACGCACCGCAACCTCGAGCTGCACGTCGTCGGGGACGGCTGCACCGACGACTCGGAGGAGGTGGTGCGTTCGATCGGCGACCCCCGCGTGTACTGGCACAACCTGCCGGAGAACACGGGCAGCCAGGCCGGGCCGAGCCAGGCGGCGTTCGAGCGCTCGCGCGGAGGCCTCGTCGCGTACATCGGCCACGACGACGTCTGGCATCCGACGCACCTCGCGATCCTCGTCGACCACATGTGCTCCCGCGGGCCGGATGTCGCGCACACGCTGACGGAGGTGTTCGGCCCACCGGGGACACGCGATCGCGAGCTCGTCGGTCAGTACCCCGCCGAGCGCGAGCGCGGGCGCCTCATCCCGCCGGCGTCGTTGATGCACCGGCGCGAGGCACTGGAGCGCGTGGGCGGGTGGCCGCGATGGCGCGAGCACGGCCGCCAGCCGGTCGTCGTGCTCGAGGATCGCTTCCAGGACGCCGGGCTGCGCTTCGAAGCGGTCTGGGCGCTGACCGTCTTCAAGCCGCCGGCGACGTACCGGCCGAACTCGTACGTCGAGCGGCCGATCCACGAGCAGCGCGAGTACGTTCGGCGCATCCGCTCGGAGCGGACGTTCCTGTATCGCGAGCTCGCGCGCGTCACCGCCCGTCGGCTCAGCCCGCTGCCCACGCGCCGCCGCATTCCGCAGTCGTCGGCCGACCGGTCGCCGGGCTGGGAGGTCCGCTACGCGCGCCGGGTGCGGGGGCTCGACTGAGCCGCCCGCGCGGCTAGCCCGCCCAGGCCTTGAGCTGCGGCAGCGGGTCGATCGGGCGGCCGCCGCGGTCGCGCCAGCCGCCTTCCCAGATCTCGAAGTGCAGGTGCGGGCCGGAGCTGCTGCCGGTGGACCCGACACGGCCGATGACCGTGCCCGCGCTCACGAGCTGCCCTGCGGTGACGGCGGTGCTGCCGGTCTGGAAGTGCGCGAAGAAGAGGCTGCGGCCGTCGGCGGCGTTGACGACGACGTAGTGGCCGGCGCCGCCCTTCTGGAAGTCAACGAACGCGACGGTGCCGGACAGCGGCGTGACGACGGGCGTCCCCTCGGCGGCGGCGATGTCCTGGCCCTCGTGGATGTGGCCGCGGCGGGCGGCGCCGAAGCGCGAGCCCTCGTTGCCGAGGCTGTACGGGCCGCGGACGGGGAAGACGCCGGAGCCGGACGGGACCGGCGCCGGATCGGGCGCCGGCGCGGGCGCGGGGGCCGGCTTCGGGCGCGGCTTGGGCTTCGGCTTGGGCTTGGCCTTCACCGTCACGAACGCCTTGCCGCTCGCGTGCGAGGCGCGCGCGAGCACCGCGCCGCGGCCGTCGCGGGCGTGGACGCGGATCACGTAGCGACCGGCGGGGAGCTTCGAGCCGCGGGGCCACCGCACCGGCACCGTCTCGCCGACGGGGACGGAGCCGAGCTCCATGCGCGCGGGGACGGCGCGCGTCCGCAGGGTCTGCACGACGACGCGGGCGCGGATCGACCGCGTGCCCGGCTGCTCGATGCGCAGGCGGATCTGGGGACGGCGGCCCTCGACGAGCTTCGCGGGCGTCACCTTGAAGACGCGCGCGACGGGCCGCGGGGGGTCGGGCGTGCCGAACTCGACGCCCCCGTGCTCGTCCGGCGCGTCGCCGAGCGATCCGCCCGTGCCGTCGGCCGCCCACGCTGAAGGAACCGCGAGGAGCGCGGCGAACACGAGCAGAAGCAGCGGAAGAAGGCGGGACGGCGGCATCGTCCCCCGTGGTGGTCGAGCGCACCGGGCCATGCTTGTCCGGCTGCAACCCGTGTTGCACGGGTTCGGAGCGGCGAACCCGTGCGCTAGCGGCGCAACATCCGGACCATCAGCTCCAGCGAGCCGCGCTTCGACAGCGGCTCGTTGAGGTTGCCGCACTTCGGCGACTGCACGCACGAGGGGCAGCCGCTCTCGCACGGGCAGTCGCGGATGAGCGAGGCCGCGTCGGTCACCAGCTCCTCGAAGCGCAGGTACGCCTGGCGCGTGATCCCGACGCCGCCGGGATGCCCGTCGTAGATGAAGATCGTCGGCCCCCCGGTCTGCTGGTGGCCCGCCGTCGAGAGCCCGCCGATGTCCCAGCGGTCGCACATCGCCAGCAGCGGCAGCACCGCGATCTGCGCGTGCTCGGCCGCGTGCAGGGCGCCGAGCAGGATCTCGCGCGGGAAGTCGACGGTCGTCATCGAGTCCGGCAGCTCGTACCAGAGCGCCTGCGTGGAGAACTCGGTCGTCGGCAGGTCGAGCATCTGAAGGTCGATGACCTCGTGGTCCTGGAGCCGCTTGCGCTGGTAGGCGAGGACGGTCTCGGCGACGCTCACCCGCCCGAACGACAGCCTGCACCCGAGGACCTCCCGCTGGTCGAGCAGCTGCTCGATCCACGTGTCGGTCTCCTTCTTCGGCTGCGTGTACCAGTTGCCGTCGAAGGGCTTGACGAGCGCGCGGCGCGACTCGAGGTCGAGCTCGACGACCTCGTACGAGCGACCGAGGTGCAGGTACACGGCGCCGTCGTGCACCGTGGAGAACGCGCGCGCGGTCTCGACCGTCCCGAGCAGCTCGCCGGAGGACACGTCGACCACCGCGAAGGAGTCGGGGGAGGCGGAGCGCAGCGACACGCGGGCCGCCGGGTAGTCCTCGGGAGCGGCGAGGACGAACTTCCCGCGCAGGCGGCGCAGCTCGCCCCGCGCCTCGAGCGCCTCGGCGTGAAGCTGCCACCGCGGCCCGAGCGCCGGGGCGTCGGCCTCCGACAGCGGCGCCTCGTGCGCCGCGCACAGCAGGTGCGCGAGGTGGATCTGCTCGCTCTCGTAGTCGAGGATCGCCGCCTCGACCGGCCGCTCGAGGAGCTGGTCGGGCTCGCGGCAGAGGAACTGGTCGAGCGCGTCCTCGCCCGCGACGTAGACGGCCAGCCCGCGGCCCCGCCGCCCCGCGCGCCCCCACATCTGCTTCAGCGACGCCATCGTCCCCGGGAACGTGACGACGACCGCGGCGTCCAGAGCGCCGATGTCGATGCCGAGCTCCAGCGCGTCCGTGGTGATGACCGCGAGCAGCTCCCCGCTGACGAGCCGCCCCTCGATCTCCCGCCGCTGCTGCGGCGTGTAGCCGGCGCGGTAGGGCGCGATCCGCGCGCCGAGCTCGTCGCCGAGCTTGTCCTGCACGAGCTTCGTCGTCAGCTCGACGGCCTTGCGCGACTTGATGAAGCAGATCGTCCGCGCGCCGCCGCGCACGAGGTCCGCCAGGATGTCCGCCGCCTCGCCGAGGGCGGAGCGCCGGGACCCGAGGTCCTCGTCGATCAGCGGCGGGTTCCACACCGCGATCCGCCGCCGCGCTCGCGGCGACCCGTCGCGGTCGACGAGCGTGAAGTCCTCCACCCCGGTGAGCCGCTCGGCCAGCTCGACGGGGTTGGCGATGGTGGCGCTCGCCATGAAGAACCGCGCGTCGGGCGCCATCCGCCGCAGCCGCCGCAGGACGTTCCCGACGTGCGACCCGAACACCCCGCGGTAGACGTGCGCCTCGTCGACGACCACGACGTCGAGCCGGTGCAGGAACTCCGACCACGCGCGGTGGTTGGGGAGGATCCCGACGTGGAGCATGTCCGGGTTCGTGAGTACGACGTTCGCGCGCCGGCGGATCGCCGCCCGCGCCTCCCGCGGCGTGTCGCCGTCGTAGATCGCGGGGCGGACCTGCTTGTGCAGCCCGAACGCGTGCAGCGCCCGCGCCTGGTCCTGGGCCAGCGCCTTCGTCGGGTACACGTAGAGCGCCCGCGCGCTCGGCTCCTGCAACAGGTGCGAGAGCGTCGGCAGGTTGAAGCACATCGACTTCCCGGAGGCCGTGCCCGTCGTGACGATGAAGTCGCCCGCCATCGCGGCGTGGACCGCGTCGACCTGGTGGGAGTACAGCGACGAGATCCCCATCGCCCCGAGCGCCTCGACGAGCCGCGGGTGCAGCGGCGGGATGTCGCCGAGCACCGGCGGGCGCTCGTGCTCGTGCGCCTCGCGCACCAGCCGCTGATCCTCGCGCCCGGCGTCGAGCAGCTCCTGCCACGGCTCGATCTCGCGCACGACGCCGGGAGCGGAGGGGGACGGTTGGCGGGCCATCGGACATGCCATCGTAGGCGCCCGCCATGGCCCCGCTCCGCGCGCTCTACGTCGACCTCGACAACACGCTGCTCGGCCGCGCCGCCAGCCTGTTCCACGACGGCGACGGGAAGCCGAGCATGCTGGGGCCGCGCGCGATCGAGGCATGTCACCGGGCGGGGGTCGAGGTCGTCGTCATGTCCGGTCGCCGGCGGGCGCAGACGGCGGAGGCGGCCCGGCTGCTCGGCGGCCGCGCGCACATCTTCGAGTCGGGCAGCTGCATCGTCGACGGGTTCGACGAGGAGTGGTTGACGGAGCCGTTCATGCCCGATGAAGGTGCCACGATCTTCGAGCAGATAGAGCGCACGGGTGCGCCGAAACTGCTCCTGGACAGCCTCGAGATCGAGTACCACTCGCCGTGGCACGTCCGCCGCGAGGTGTCGCACCTCTTCCGCGGCGCCATCGACGCCCGCGACGCCAACGCGCTGCTGGAGGAGCACGGCCACGAGGACGTCCGCCTCGTCGACAACGGCGGCATCGACCGGCCGGGCCTGCGCGCGTACCACCTGGTCCCGAAGGGCGTCAGCAAGGGGCGGGCGGTCGCGCGCCACATGCGCGTCCGCGGCTACGCGCCGGAGGAGACGATCGCCGTCGGCGACTCGCGCGAGGACCTCGGGGCGGCGGAGGCCGTCGGCACGTTCTGGCTCGTCGCCAACGCGCTCGACCGCGACCCGCTGCTCGCCGGCGACCTCCCGCGCAACGCGCGCGTCGCGGAGGCGGCGAACGGCGCCGGCGTCTATGAGGCCGTGGTGGCGGAGCTCGCGGAGCGGCGCTGAGGCGGACGCTCAGGCCGCTTCGCGCGGGTTGAACCAGCCGCGCACCCGATCCGCCACGCGCCGCCAGAACCCCGGCCGCGGCCGCCCGACGCGCCTGCGCGCCGGGATCGGGACCGTGGTGCGGACGAGCGCGATCCAGTCGTCGAGCGGCAGGTCGCCGCCGATGAGCCGCGCGAGGCCTGTCGTCACCGGCGCGTCGATCTCGGCGTCCTCGAGCGCGCGGGCGAGCATCGGGACGAGGTCGAGCGCCTCGACCGCCTGGCCGATCCGGTCCGGGATCTCCGCGGTCGGCACGCCCTCGCCGAGAAGCTCGCCCGCCCGCCGGTTGCGGCTCTGCGGAGCGAGAGCGGTGGCGACGAGGTCGCCGGTCCCGGCGAGGCCGATGAACGACTCCGACTGCGCGCCCTGCGACGCCCCGTAGCGCCAGACCTCCGCGAAGATGTGCCCAGCGGCCGCGCCCGCCGCGTTCAGGCCCTGGGCCTCCGTGGCGCCCGCGGCCAAAGCGGCCGCGTTCTTCGCCGCACCCGCGAGCTCCACCCCGACGGGGTCGTTCGACTCCTCGCACACCACACCCGCGCGCAGGAAGACGTCGGCGATCGCCGCGGCCAGCTCCTCGTTGGTCGACGCCGCGACGAGGCCCGCGCCCTCGTGCACCATCTCGCGCGCGTGCGCCGGCCCGCCGACGACGGCCACGCGCCCCTCGCCGAGCTGGTCGCGCAGCAGCACGGTCGGCGCGCGGCCGTCCGGGGGCACGAGCCCCTTCGCCAACGAGATCACCGCGGCGCGCGACGGCAGCCCGTGGCGCTGGAGCTGCCCGATGACCTCGTCGAGTCCGCGGGAGGGGACGCCGAGGAACACGAAGTCCGCGCGGCCGAGGCCGACCGAGACGTCCTCGATGCGCAGCTCGCGCGGCAGCTCGACCCCCGCGAGGTACTCGGCGTTCTCGCGGTCGGCGGCCAGGCGGCGCGCCTGCTCGGCCGTGCGTGCCTGCAACGTCGTGCGCAACCCGCCGCGCGCGAGCAGCACCGCGACGGCCGTGCCGAACGATCCCGCGCCGACGACCGTCGCCCGGCGGCCGCCGGGGATCGGGAGGTACAGCGACGGGCGGTGGCGCTCGGCCATCGGAGGAAGGTAGTGACAGCGACGCCGGCGGCGGCGTCAGAGAGCCGCCGCGAGCGCCTCCCCCGCGTCCTCGAGCGCCCGCAGCGTCGGCGCCTCGAGGACGTGCTGGAGATCGAGGATCCGCTGGTCGAAGAGCGACAGCGCGTTGACGCCGCAGACCGCGTGGCACGGGACCCCGGCCTGCCGGCACCGGACGGCGACCTCCCCGGCGGCCTTGCCCTCCAACGTGGTGGCGTCGATCCGCCCCTCGCCGGTCACCACCGCGCGCGCCGCCCGCATCCGCGAGTCGAAGCCCAACACGCCGAGCACGAACGGCGCCCCCGCCTCCCACCGAGCGCCGAGCGCCGCCCACAACCCGCCGGCGAGCCCGCCCGCCGCGCCGGTCATCGGCACGCCGCGCGGGTCGCGGG
>DASZDF010000704.1:0-7003 GCA_035942275.1 Solirubrobacteraceae bacterium
ATCGGAGGGTGGTCGAAGGTCACGCGGCAGTAGCTGCGGCTCCGGCGATCGATGGTCATGTGCGTCCACGACCGCAACCACGAATCCGAGCCTCGGCCGTTGTGCGCGGGGATCATGCTCCTAGACGAGCTGCCGGCCGGCCGCCGTCTCCACGTGCAGCGCCTTGAGCGCTGCGAGGTAGATCTCGGAGAACGTCGGGAAGGGCTGGATGACGTCGCGCAGGACGTCGAGCGGCACCTTCGCGCGGATCGCGACCGTCGCCTGCTGCAGCCATTCCCCGGCGTCCGGGCCGAGCGCGTAGGCGCCGGTCAGCCGCTCGCCGTCGCTGAGCAGCGTCAGGAAGCCGTTGGACTCCGCGTAGGCGCGGGTGTAGGTCGCGGTCTTCGGGACCTCGGACACCGGCGCGGTCGCGCTGAAGCGCGCCTCGGTCGCTCCGACGGCGGCGGCCTGCGGGTCCGTGTAAGTGACGCGCGGCACCGCCTCGTAGTTGGCCTCGCGCGGCTCGCCGAGGATGTTCGCGGCGGCGACGCGGCCCTGGTACTTGCCGACGTGGGGCAGCGGCCAGATGCCGGTGACGGCGCCGATCGCCCACAGCCGCTCGCCGGCGCGGAGGGACGCGTCGACCGGGATCCCGCCCGCGGCTCGGCCGTCGATGCCGACGGTCTCGAGCCCGATGCCGTCGACCCGCGGGCGCCGCCCGGCGGCGACGAGCAGACGGTCGCCGCGGGCCTCCCGCCCGTCCTCGAGCTCGAGCACGAAGTCCTCGCCGTCACGGCGCGCGCGCGTCACCCCCGCGCCGAAGACGATCTCGACCCCGTCGCGGCGCAGGACGTCGCCGAGCGCCCGCCCGAGCGGCGCGGGCTCGGCGGCGAGGACGTGCTCGGAGCGCTCGATCAGCACGACCTCGCCGCCGAGGCGACGCACCGCCTGCGCCATCTCGACGCCCACGCGGCCGCCGCCCAGCACGACGAGCCGGCGCGGGACCGCCTTCATGCCCGTCGCCTCGCGGTTCGTCCAGACGCCCTGGAGCTCGCGCAGCCCCGGGATCGCCGGGATGACCGGCTCCGCGCCGTTGGCGACGACGACGTGCTCGGCGGTGTAGCGGACGCCGTCGACCTCGACGACACCGGTTCCGGCGAGCCGGCCGGTGCCGCGCAGCAGGTCGATGCCGTTGTCGGCGAGCCAGCGCTCCTGCGCGGCGTCGGAGTAGTCGGAGACCATGAAGTCGCGCCAGGCCAGCGCCGCCTCCACGTCGACGCGCGCGCTCCCCGCGGCGTCGTTCGCGGCGTGCGCGGCCTCGCCGGGGCGCAGCAGCGTCTTTGACGGGATGCAGGCGAAGTACGAGCACTCGCCGCCCACCAGCTCGCGCTCCACGACCGCGACGCGCAGCCCGCCGCCGGCCAGCGCGCCTGCGCAGTGCTCTCCCGGCGACCCCGCGCCGAGGACGATCACGTCGTAGTCGGTGCTCATCGACGACCTCCGTTCGACCCGCCGGACATCGTTCGATCCTGGCGTCCGCGCCCGCGCGCTCGCGCCCGTGGCCCCCCGGGCCGGGTGCCCGGTCCCTAGGCGAGCGTGGCTTCGCGGTCGGCAGCCGGCAGCACGCGGTGCAGGGCACGCCGCGAGCTGATGCCGAGCTTGGTGAACACCTTCTTCAGGTGCCACTCGACCGTCCGCGGGCTGAGGAACAGCTGCGCGCCGATCTCGGGGTTGGTCAGGCCGTCGCGGGCCAGACGCGCGATCCGCTCCTCCTGAGGCGTGAGCTCGTCGCGCGTGTCCGCGCGGCGGGCGCGCACCTTCTCGCCGGTGGCGACGAGCTCGTGGCGGGCCCGCTCGGCGAAGCCCGCCGCGTTCATGGCGGCGAAGGCGTCGTGGGCCTCCCGCAGATGCTCGCGCGCGTCGACGCGGCGTCCCTCCCGGCGCAGCCACTCGCCGAAGAGCAGCCGGGTCCGGGCGAGCTCCGGCCGCAGCCGCGTCCGGCCGAGGTGGTCGATCGCCTCGCGGTACAGCCGCTCGGCGGTCTCGCCCTCGGCGAGCAGCGCGCGCCCGCGCGCCTCGATGCCGAGCGCCCATTCGGCTCGAGTGCCCGCGGTGTGCTCGCACAGGCGATCGAGAGCGCCGGCCGCGCGCTCGTCCTCACCGGTCCTGGCGGCCGCCTCGATCAGCTCGCTGAGCGACCACATCGAGACGAACAGCTCCGGCACGTCCTCGCTCGCCGCTACGGCAGCGGCGAGCGCTTCGTCGTAGCGCCCGCGCCCGTTCTTGACGACCGCGTCGGCCCAGTGCGCGTACTCGACGGCGTTGCCCTGGCCGCCCGCGGTGGCGGCCTCGATCGTGGCGCCCGTCAGCGCGGAAGCCTCGGCCTCGTCTCCGCGCAGCGCCGCGAGCACCAGCGCGCCGTAGGGGGCCACACGGGTCCCGGTGGCCTCCGTCACCGCGTCGGCCTCGGCGATCAGCAGTGCTGCCGTGGCGAAGTCCCCGCTCAGGGCGACCGCCTGCGCGAGGACGTTGAGGCTCACGGCGAGGACCTCGAGCGCCCCGGCCTCCCGCGCGAGCTCGACCCCGCGGGTCGCCGCGGCGAGACACGTGTCGAAGTCCCACACGTACACGGCCGCCGCCGTCGCCAGCCAGCCCCACCGCAGCACCTCGTCGACGGAGGCCTCGCTCCCGGCGAACCCGGTCGCCGCTCGCTGCAGCACCGGGGAGGCGGCGGCGCGTCCGTCGGTGAACACCAGCGCGAAGCCGTCCAGCAGCAGGTCGGACGGCCGCGGGGCGCCCGGCGGACGCGGGGCGCCACCCGCCGCGCGCGACGCCTCGAGCAGGCCCGCTCCGCTCGCCAGGCGGCCCGCGAAGAGCGCCGCGCCCCACGCGTCCAGGTACGTGGCGCGCGACAGCCGCACGTCGAGCGGTTCGAGCGTGCCCGCGGCCTGGAGCAGCAGCCGCGGGGCGTCGGCGCCGCGGTTCTGCGCGTAGGCGACCTCCGCCTGCAGCAGGTCGAGGCGGGCGCGGCCCAGCTCGTCCAGCGGCCCGGCCCCGGCGCTCGCCAGCAGCGCGGCGGACGTCTCGAAGGCGCCGGCGTGAAGGCTGGCCTGGGCGGCCGACAGCATGCGCTCGGCACGGCGCGCGGGCTCGGCCGTCAGCTCGGCCGCCCGCCCCAGGAACGCCGCGGCCGCCGCCAGCCCACCGCGAGCCTGCGCGCGACCCGCGGATCGCTCGAGCTCGGCGGCGACGTCGTCGTCCGGGCCGCGCGTGGCCTCCGCACGATGCCACGCGTGGCGATCCGGCTCGAGCTCCGGGTCGGTCTCGTTGGCAAGAGCCTGGTGGACGATCTGACGCTCGAGCGCGGAAGCCGCGCGGTAGACGGCCGAGCGCACCAGCGGATGGCGGAAGCGCACGCGCGCGCCGACGTCGAGCATCCCGGTGTCCGCAGCGGGCTCGGCGGCGGTCCCGGCGAGCCCCAGGCGCCCCGCGGCGCGCCACATCAGCGCCGGGTCGCCGAGCGGCTCCGCCGCCGCGACCAGGAGCAGCACGCGCGTGTCGTCCGGCAGCGCATCCAGCCGGCGCAGGAAGCTCTCCTCGATCCGGCCCGACAGTGGCCCCGGCTGCGGTAGGCCGAACCCTCCGGCGAGCTGCGCCGCCGAGAGGCCCCGCGGAAGCTCCAGCAGCGCGAGCGGGTTGCCGCGCGTCTCGGCGACGATCCGGTCGACGACCCGCTCGTCGATCCGCCCGGGAACGACCGTCGCGAGCAGGGCGCGCGCCTCCTCGTCGGGCAGGCCTTCGAGATGCAGCTCGGGCAGACCGGCCAGCTCGCGCTGGTCGGCGGGAGAGCGCACCGCGAACACGAGCGCCACCGACTCGGCCAGCACCCGCCGCGCGACGAACCCGAGGACCTGCGCCGAGGCGCCGTCGAGCCACTGCGCGTCGTCGACGACGCACAGGAGCGGGCGCTCCGCCGCCACCTCCGCCAGGAGGCTGAGCGCTGCGAGCGCGACGAGGAACCGATCGGGCGCGGCGCCGGAGGCGAGCCCGAGGGCGACGCGGAGGGCGATCCGCTGCGGCTCGGGAAGCGCGTCGAGCCGGTCGAGCACGGGCGCGCAGAGCTGGTGCAGCGCGGCGAAGGGCAGCTCCATCTCGGACTCGACGCCGGCGATCCGGGCGACCCGGACGCGGTCCGCCTCGCTCACGCAGTGCTGCAGCAGCGCGGTCTTGCCGACGCCCGCCTCCCCCCGGATGACGAGGACCGCGCTCTGACCCGCGTGCAGCCTCTCCAGCAGCCGCGTGAGCTCCGCGCGCTCGCCGGCTCGACCGCGTAGCGCCGGCGGGCCATGGGCTGCCATCAGCGAACCCTAGTCGTACCGCCCGGGCGCCGACCAGGGTTCCGACCAGGATGCTCACAGGGGCGACCGCGCCACGGACGCTTCAGCGTGGCCGGGCACGATGGACGCAGCACGCATGACGCTCCTCGGGCGCGACGACGAGTGCGCGGCGCTGGACCGTCTGCTCGCCGACGTGCGGCAGTGCCGGAGCCGGTCGCTGATCCTGCGCGGCGAGGCGGGGATCGGCAAGACGGCGCTGCTCACGCACATCGTCGACTCGGCATCCGACCTGACCGTCGCCCGGGCGGGTGGCGTGGAGTCCGAGATGGAGCTGGCCTTCGCCGGCCTGCACCAGCTCTGTGCGCCGATGCTCGATCGGCTCCCGCGGCTCCCGGCGCCGCAGCGGCGCGCGCTCGCCGTGGTGTTCGGGCTGAACGTCGGCGCCGCCCCGGATCGCTTCCTCGTCGGCCTGGCCGTGTTGAGCCTGCTGTCGACGGTCGCCGACGAGCGCCCGCTGCTGTGCGTCGTCGACGATGCGCACTGGCTCGATCAGGCGTCGGCGCAGGCGCTGGCCTTCGTCGCCCGCCGCCTGCTGGCGGAGCCGGTCGGCATCGTGTTCGCCGCACGCGAGCGCACCGAGGAGCTCCAGCACCTCTCCGAGCTCGAGGTGCGCGGCCTGCGGACCGCCGACGCGCGCGCGCTCCTCGGCTCGGCCCTGCGCTTCAGGCTGGACGAGCGGATCCGCGATCGGGTCGTCGCCGAGACGGGCGGCAACCCGCTGGCCCTGCTGGAGCTGCCGCGATCGCTGACCGCGACCGAGCTGGAGGGACGCTTCGGGATGCTCGGGGCGCAGGACCTGTCGGGCCACCTCGAGGAGACCTTCGTCCGGAGGCTCGACGAGATCTCCGACGACGCACGGCGCCTGCTCCTGCTGGCCGCCGCCGAGCCGATCGGGGATGCGCTGCTCCTCTGGCGCGCGGCCGAGCGGCTGGGCATCGCGCCGGAGGCGGCGGACGAGGCCGAGGCACACGGACTCCTGGCGGTCGACGAGCGCGTGCGGTTCCGGCATCCGCTCGTCCGGTCCGCCGCCTACCGGTCCGCGCCCGTGCGGGAACGCCGGACCGTGCACCTGGCGCTGGCCGAGACGACCGATCGCGAGACCGACCCGGACCGCCGGGCGTGGCATCTGGCCGCGGCCGCGGCCGGACCGGACGAGCAGGTGGCGCTGGAGCTCGAGCGCTCGGCGGGGCGGGCCCGGGCGCGCGGCGGCCGTGCCGCCGCCGCCGCGTTCCTGAAGCGCGCCGTCGCGCTGACGCAGGACCCCGCGCGGCGCGCGGAGCGCTCGCTCGCCGCGGCGCAGGCGAGCGTCCAGGTCGCGGACTTCGAAGGCGCCCTGAGCCTGCTCGCGACAGCGCACGCGGAGCCGCTCGACGAGCTCCAGCGGGCGCGCGTGGACCTCCTGCGCGCCGAGATCGCGTTCGCCTCGAACCGGGGCAGCACCGCCCCGGCGCTCCTGCTCCGGGCCGCGGCGCGGATCGAGCCGCTCGACGCGCGGCTCGCCCGCGCCGGGTACGTCGAGGCGATGTCCGCGGCGCTGTTCGCCGCCCGGATGGCGGGCCCGGACGGCGGGGTGCGGCACGTGGCCGATGCGGTGCGGGCGCGGACGGCCTCGGGTCCCGGGACGCCTGCCGACGCGCTGCTCGACGGTTGGGCGACGTTGTTCGCCGCCGGCTGCGCAGCCGCGACGCCCACCCTGCGCGAGGCGCTGACGCGGTTCCGGGACGTCACCGCAGGGGAGGAGGAGCTGCAGCTGCTGTGGCTGGTCACGATCACGGCGCCGGTGGTCTGGGACGACGCGCAGTGGGACGCGCTCTCGACGCTCCACGTCGACCTCGCGCGGAGCAGCGGCGCCCTGAGCGAGCTGCCGCTCGCCCTCAACTCGCGCACCTACGTCCACCTCTTCCGCGGCGAGCTCGAGACGGCGGAAGCGCTGATCGACGAGGCGCGTATCGCCACCGATGCGACGCGAGCAGGGCTCACCCCGTGGGGCGCGGTGGCCCTCGAGGTCCTGCGCGGGCGCGAGCAGGAAGCGGCGACCGTGCTCGAGGCCGGGGCGGCCGACGCGACCCGCCGCGGCGAGGGGATCGGGCTCACCGTCGTCAACTGGGCGCGGGCCCTCCTCTACAACACGCTCGGCATGCCCGACCGGGCGCTTGCGGCGGCTCGGGCGGCGGTCGACTGCCCGACCAACAGCGGTGCCGCGTCCTGGGGGATGGTGGAGCTGATCGAGGCCGCGGCCCGCCTCGGTGAAGGGCAGGCCGCCGCCGAGGCGGCCGGTCGGTTCGCCGACATCGCGCGCGCCGCCGAGACCGATTGGGCGCTCGGGGTCGATGCGCGCTCACGTGCGCTCCTGAGCACGGGTGCCGGCGCCGAGGAGCTCTACCGCGAGGCGCTCGAACGCCTGGGGCGCTGCCGGATGCGGCTCGACGCGGCGCGCGCGCAGCTGCTCTACGGGGAGTGGCTGCGCCGCGAGCGGCGCCGCGTCGACGCCCGCGTACAACTCCGCGCGGCGCACGACCAGTTCGCGGCGATGGGGATGGACGGGTTCGCCGAGCGCGCCCGCAAGGAGCTCCTCGCCACCGGCGCGAAGGCCCGCAAGCGGACGCTCGACACGCGCGACGACCTGA
>DASZDF010000705.1:0-3214 GCA_035942275.1 Solirubrobacteraceae bacterium
GCCGCGGGGCGCCGCCCGCTCGGGCACGACGCCCGCCGCCGCGTTCGCCAGCCAGACGGCCCGCACGTCGTGCCCCCGGGCGGCGAGGCCCCCCAGCAGCTCGAGCGCATAGCGCTCCGGCGCCTCGCGGGCGGGAAGCAGCGCCCCCGCCGCGAAGAGGACGCGGCTCACGGCCGCACGGCGACGCCGGCGCCCGCCAGCGCCGCCTTCGCCTCGGCGATGGAGTAGTGCCCGAAGTGGAAGAGCGACGCCACGAGCGCGGCGTCCGCCCCCGCCGCCATCGCCTCGGCGAGGTGGTCGAGCGTCCCCGCGCCGCCGGAGGCGATCACCGGCACCGGCACCGCCTCGCTGACCGCGCGCGTGAGTTCGAGGTCGTAGCCCGCGTTCGTCCCGTCGCGGTCCATCGACGTCAGCAGGATCTCCCCCGCCCCGCGTTCGACGCCCTCCCGCGCCCACTCGACCGCATCGCGCCCCGTGGGCGTCCGCCCGCCGGCGACGAACACCTCCCATCGGGAGTCCACGCCGGGGGCATCCGGCCCCCGCCCCTGACGCGGAGGGCTTTCGTCCGGACGGCCTTCCAGACGCTTCGCGTCGATCGCGAGCACCACGCACTGCGCCCCGAACACGTTGGCCAGCTCGTCGATCAGCTCCGGCCGCGCGACGGCCGCCGAGTTCACCGACACCTTGTCGGCGCCCGCGTCGAGCACCGCCTGCGCGTCGGCGACCGACCGCAGCCCGCCGCCGATCGTGAACGGGACGAAGACGTTGTCGGCCGTCCGCCGCGCGAGCTCGACCATCGTGTCGCGCTTGTCCGACGTCGCGGTGATGTCGAGGAACACCAGCTCGTCGGCCCCCTCGCGGTCGTAGCGCTCGGCGAGCTCGACGGGATCCCCGGCGTCGCGGATGTCGACGAAGTTCGTCCCCTTCACCACCCGTCCGGCGTCGACGTCCAGGCACGGGATCACGCGCTTGAGGTGCACCGCGCAAACCGTATCCGGCACGGAATCAGGGAACGACGACGACCCGGCGCCGGGCCGTGGTGACCGCGCCCGAGGCGTCGCGGACGCCGACCACGACGGTGATCGGCGTGCGCCCGCGGCGCGAGACCCGCCGGCCGGGGAGGCGCACGCGGACGGTGCGGGTCCCGGCGTCCAGCCGGCGCGTCGCGCGCGCCAGGGTCCCGCGCCGCGACCGGACCTCGATGGTGAGCACGGCCGCCCGGCGCAGCGCGATTCGCAGCGGCAGCCCGCGGACGGCGACGGCCCGGCCCACACGGCGCGCCACGCGCAGGGTGCGAAGGGCATCGGAGAGGGTCGGCTCGCGCAGCATCGGCAGCGGCTCGGGCGGCGGCTCGACGGCCGGCGGCTGTGGCTCAGGCGCGGGCGAGCCCGTGGGCACGCCGAGGAGGCGCAGGCGCGTCGCGTACCGGACGGCGTCGACGGAGGGCTCGGGCGGGGGCTCGCCGGACACGAGGGCCTCGGGGTTCACGACCGCCGCGGTGATCCGCGCGAAGCGCGCGGGCTGGGCGAGCGTCACGGTCGCCTCGCCGCCGGCCGGCACGCGCACCACCCGGATCTCGGCCTCGCCCGTCTCCGCCTCCGCCGTGCGCCCGACCAGCGCGGCGAAGCCGGGCACGCCGTCCGTGGCGGCGACCGTCAGCTCGGCCGCGTCGGCCGCCGCCGGCGGCGGCACGTCGAGCAGCGCGAACGTCAGGTGGTCGAGCTCGACCGTGTGCTGCGCGCCGTCGCCCTCCAGCCGCGCGACCCGCTCGACGTCGGTCAGCAGCGACCGGTCCGGCAGGGCCATCGCGGGGCGCCGCCACTCCGCCGCCTGCGCGGCGAACGCCGCGAACGCCGCCTCCTCGAACCCTTCGCCGCCGCGGGCGCGGATCGTCGCGTCGAGCGCGCGCGTGGGCGACGAGCCCGCCGCGCGCGAGCGGCGCCACGCGTCGGCGACCGCGTCCTCGCCGTGGAGCGCCTGGAGCCACATGAGGAACGCGCCCGTGCCGTACGCCTTGGCGTGGTCGAAGCGGTCGATCGGCGTCTCGGTGCTCTGCCCCCAGCGCCGCGCGTAGGAGACCCAGCTGTTCAGCCCCGGCGCGAAGGGCTCCTCCGTCGTCGTCGCGCTCGCCTCGAGGAACCAGTGCTCCTGGCGCAGGTCGGTGCCGAACTGGAGCAGGTGGTTCACCTCGTGCGCCGCGATCGCCCGCACGAGCGAGTGCTGGAGGAACGGCGCGTACTCGGCGAAGTCCTGGTCGGCGACGGCGAAGCCGGGCGCGGTCGCGCCGCCGTCGGTGCTCAGATCGGTCTCGTAGACCGCGCCGCCCTGGCCGTTGCGCTGATCGAGGTAGACGTCGAGCAGGTCGCTCCCTCCGCCGCGGGTCCCGTCGCCGGGCGGCGGGGCCCAGCCGAGCGTCGTCAGCTCGTACGTGACCGCCGCCTCCCACGACGTCAGCGTCAGCTCGACGAAGTCCGGCACCCCGTCGCCGTCGGCGTCGGCGGGCGACGGCGCGTCCGCGGTCGTCGCGACCCAGTGCACGCACACCAGCGGGCCGCAGTGCGGCGGCGCCTCGGCGACCGTGTAGCCGATCGAGCGCGACTCGTCGGCGAGAGCGGGCCCGGCGGGGAGCGTCGCGAGGAGGAGCACCGCGAGGGCCGGCAGGACAGCCGCGCGCGCGGGCATCGCTCAGCGAGCGTATCGCGGTGAGGCGCCGTCAGTCGCGGTCGAGGATCGCCTGCGCGTCGGCGACCGTGAACGCCTTCTCGTAGAGCGCCTTGCCCACGATCACGCCCGCGAGGTTCACCTGGCGCAGCGAGACGAGCCCCTCGAGGTCGGCGAGCGACCCGACGCCGCCCGAGTAGAGGAAGCGACCCCGCACGACCTCCGCCACCCGCCGCACCTCCTCGAGGTCGACGCCGGAGAGCATCCCGTCGCGGTCGACGTTCGAGTACACGAACTGCTTGACGCCGCGCGCCGCGAGCCGCCTGATCACGTCGTCGGCGGGCATCTGCGTCGTCTCCGTCCATCCCGCGGTCGTCACGTGCCCGCCGCGCGCGTCCACCGACACGATCGCCCGCTCCATGTACGCGCCGATCACGTCGTCGAGGAAGTCGATGTCGTTGTAGGCGGCGGTGCCGAGGATCACGCGGGCCGCGCCCGCCCGCAGCGCGTCGCGCACGGCGGGCAGCGTGCGCAGCCCGCCGCCGTACTGCAC
>DASZDF010000706.1:0-14856 GCA_035942275.1 Solirubrobacteraceae bacterium
GCCATGACGCCGTTCGCCGCGGCCAGAGCGCGCTGCGAGGCGACGAGCGGCTCGAGGCCAGTCGACCAGCTGCCCGGGATCTCCAGGCTGGCGATCCCGTCGTACCCGGCGCCGGCGACGCCGCGCAGGAAGCCCTCGAAGTCCACCACGCCCTCGCCCGGAAGCGCGCGTTCGGTGTCCCGCTGGGCGTCGTCGGGGAGCGGCGGGACGTCGGCGACGTGGACGTGGGCGACGACGCCGCGGAGGGCCGCGATCTCCTCCGCGGTCGACCCGCCCAGATGCCAGTGCCAGGAGTCGATCAGCAGCCCGACGCCGGGCCCGCACGAGTCGGCGAAGGCCGCGACGTCGGCCAGGCGCCACAGGATCTCGTGCGGCCCCGCGCGGCGCCGGTAGAGCGGGCCGAGCGGTTCGACGGCCAGCGTCACGCCGTGCTCGCGCGCGATCGCCGCGCATGCCCGCCACCTGCATCGGAGCACGGGGACGAACTCCGCCGCTGGGCGCGAGGACGCGGCCGGAACCGACCGGTGCATCGCGTGGACGCCGACTGCCGCCGCGAAGCTTGCGACGCGAGCGAAGCGGGCGAGCCCCGCCTCGAACGTGGCTTCGTCCTGCCGCATCTCGACGGGGAGCGGGCACGCGCCGGCGCGGAGGCCCGCCGCCTCGAGCGCGCCGCGGACGTCATCCGGGTCGTGGGCGTCCACCATCTGCTCGAGATCGAGGTCCACCGCTCCGAAGCCGGCTTCCCGCGCGACGCGCAGGCTGTCGGGCCAGGGCGCGCGGTAGCCGGCGACCGACGGATGAAAGGCGATCACCACTGCCAGCGATCCTAACTGCTGAGGGAGGCGCGCTCGCCCGCGGCCACCGCGCCGGCCGGCACGCGTGCGCCTACGCGGATCCGTCCGAGCGCGCGGTGGCGCGCGCCGAAGCTGAGCTTGTAGGGCTCCGCGCCGCGGCCGAGGTCGAGCGCGTCGAAGCCCTCCGCCGCCAGCAGGCGCGCGCTCTCACGCAGCAGCAGATGGCCGCACGAGGCGTGCAGCCACCGCATGTCGAGCGCGCGCAGCCACAGCATCGCGACCGTCCCGTCCAGCAGGTAGAGGTCGCGCGCGACGACGTGGCCGTCGACGGCCAGGTCCATGAACGCGCAACGGCCGAGGGGCGCCAGCCGGCTGACGACCGCGTCGAGGAACGCCGCCGGCGGGTCGGCCAGATCGCGGTTCAGCGCCCGAAGCCGCGCGTCGCGGACGAGGACGAAGGCTGCGAACGCCTCCAGCACACGCGCGCGCTCGAGCTTTCGGATCTCGACCACGTGCGAGGCGCGCAGTCGCCGCATCTCGCGGTTCAGGCGGCGGCACCGCCGCGCGGACGTCGTCGCTCCCGCGTGCTGCAGGTCGATGACGGGCGCGGCGGAGCCGTCGCTCCACGGCAGCATGCCGCGCGGCGCGTGGGCAAGCGTCCCGTGCGGGTCGACGTCGTCGAGCTCGAGGTCCCATCCCCGCCCGCCGAGCCCGCGCAGCGCAACGGCCGCCGCCGCCCCCACCTCTGCTTCGCGGCCGGGCAGGCTGAGCGCGTCGGTCAGGTCGTTCGAGGGCGAGCCGGCGAACCGCAGGACGGGCGCAGCGTTGCGCTCGTCGCGCACGAGCGTCATCAGCCCGACGAGGCGATCGTCCTCGCGCAGCGCGAGCAGTAACGGCGCGCAGCCGCGATCCACGGTCTCCAGTGCGGCTTCGGCCCACGGTCGCGAGCCCGTGATCGACGCGGGCGGCCGCGCCGACAGCGCCTCCCACTGCTCCTCGGGCACGTCGTCCAGCGAGCCGAGGACCCGGGCCTCCATCGTCACCCCGCGTTGTCCGGCAGGGCGCGCGCCCAGGCGCTCGCCGCGGAGAGGTCGATGCGGTCGGCCGCGCGCACGAGCGCCGCGCGATCGAGCGCGAACGGCCGGGTGTTCGGCACCTCGCGCCAAGGTCGCGCGATGTCGGCGCTGCCCGCCGCGCCGTTCAGCGCGTAGCGCAGGACCAGCTCGTGGGCGACGACCGCGACGAACCGCTCGGGCAGCATCGCGACCGCCCGCAGACCACGGGCGATGCGGCGGGCGGCCTCGGCGACGCTCTCGCCGTCGGGCGGTCGCGCGTCACGCGGACGGGCGGCGCGCCAGGCGTGGTCGTCGCGGACCGCCCACCCCTCCATGTCGCCGCAGCCGATGTCGTCCAGGAGCGACTCGCACACGAAGCGGGGGCGCCGCGCCCTCGGGAGCACCAGACGCGCCGTCTGGACCGTCCGGAGGAACCGCGTGTGGACGCAGGCGTCGATCTCGAGATGCGCGAGCTCGGATCGCAGCGCGCGCGCCTGCTCCACTCCCCGGGCACTCAGCGGAACGCGGAGCGCGTGGTCGCCGTTCACGAGCCCGGCGACGTTGTAGGCGGACTCCGCGTGCCGGATCAGGATGCAGTCGCCCACGTCTCAGCGCGACACTACCGACCGCTCGGTTGACATATGTCGACCGACGGGTGTAGAAAGGCTGAGTGACCGGGGCGGCGTGCTCCGGCCGCCAGTTCGTAGCTCCCGCACAGGGCGAGGAAGGGAGGCCCCCGTTGGCCGACGACCCGCAGAAGGGCCCGGAGGAGAAGTCCATCGAGATGCGCGTGGCGGAGCTCGAGGACAAGCTCAACCAGCTGCACGTCACCGAAGAGGAGATGGCGGCGTTCCAGAAGGTCTCCAACCTGCTCGGTGGTGCGCCGCCGGCCGCGGCGGCCGCGGCGGCGGGCCAGATCGAAGCCGGCTGCGTGACGGACTGCTCGGGCGCCTGCATCAGCGAGTGCCAGATCCGCGCGTGCACGATCGCCCGGCAGTGCACGATCGCCCGGCAGTGCACGGTCGTGCGGGCGTGCACGATCCTGCGGCAGTGCACGGTCATCCGCCAGTGCAACGAGTGCTTCGAGTGCGGCGGCGGCTGCGCGCCGGGCGGCGGCGGGTTCTCCGGCGGCGGCTTCGGCGGTCTCGGAGGCTGACCCGCCGGCACGGCCCCCGTGGAGCGGCCATGAACGACCGAGCCGGCGACGCTCGGGCGACGGACGTCGTCTTCGTCGTCATGCCGTTCGCGGACGTCGGGCGCCCGGCGATCGGCGTCAGCCTGCTGAAGGCGATCGCCGCCGAGCGCGGGTACGGGACGGCGATCGAGTACTGCAACATCGAGTTCGCCGACCGGCTCGGCGCGAAGACGTACGGGATGATCTCGAGCGGGCTGGCCCCCGACCTGCTGGTCGGCGAGTGGGTCTTCGCGGAGGAGGTCTTCGGCAACCGCATCCCGCCGGGCGAGGACTACCTCGAGCGCGTGATGGCGACGGAGGCGGCGCCGGAGCTGGTGGCGTCGATCGCGGGCGCCCGCGTCGCGGCGCGCGCGTACCTCGACGCTTGCGTCGCGCGCGTGATGGCGCACCGCCCGCGGATGGTCGGCTTCACGACCACGTTCCACCAGACGTGCGCCTGCCTCGCGCTCGCGAAGCGGCTGAAGGCGCTGCCCGACCCGCCGCTCGTCCTCTTCGGCGGCGCGAACTGCGAGGGCGAGATGGGCGTCCAGCTGCTGGCGACCGCGCCGTGGATCGACGCGATCTTCGGCGGCGAGGCCGACGAGTCGTTCCCGCGCTTCCTCGACGTCGCGCTCGGTGACGACGAGGGCCCTGTCGCGGGCGTGGTCACGCGCGACGCGCCGCCGGTCGCCAACCGCTCGAAGCCGGTCACCGACCTCGACGCGCTGCCGATCCCCGACTACGACGAGTACTTCGCGCAGATCGCCGCCTCGGAGGAATGCCGCGACGCCGCCGTGCACGTCGTCGTCGAGACCTCCCGCGGTTGCTGGTGGGGCGTGCGCCACCACTGCACGTTCTGCGGCCTGAACGGCGACACGATGGCGTTCCGCAGCAAGTCGCCGCAGCGCGCGTTCGACGAGATCGTCTGGCTCGCCCGTCACCACGGGCTGAGCCGCGTGGGGTGCGTCGACAACATCCTCGACATGCGCTACATCGAGACGCTGTTCCCGATGCTGGCCGACAGCGGCGTCGAGCTGGAGATGTTCTACGAGGTCAAGGCGAACCTGCGCCGCGACCAGCTCGTCAAGATGCACCGCGGCGGGATCCGGCAGATCCAGCCGGGCATCGAGAGCTTCTCGAACCGTGTCCTCAAGCTCATGGACAAGGGCGTCAGCGGGGTGCAGAACGTGCAGCTCATGCGGTGGTGCGAGGAGCTGGGGATCGACTGCGCGTACAACATCCTCGCGGGCTTCCCCCGGGAGCCGCCGGAGGAGTACGAGCGCATGGGCGAGCTCATCCCGCTGCTCGAGCACCTCGAGCCGCCGATGTCCACCGCGCGCCTGCGGCTCGACCGCTTCAGCCCGTTCCACGCCAACGCCGAGCACTACGGCTTCCGCCGCATGCGGCCCGCCCGCGCGTACTTCTACGTCTTCCCCCTCGGCCGGCGCGAGATGAGCCGGCTCGCGTACTTCTTCGACTACGACTACGCCGACGACCGCATCCCCGAGACCTACCTCGAACCGGTCCTGCGCGCGGTGTCGGCGTGGTGGAGGCATCGCATCGACGCGGATGGCCGGCCGCGCCTGGACGCGGAGGCGCACGGTGACGCGATCGTCGTGCACGACACGCGCGAGGTGGCGACCGCGGCCGAGCACCGGCTCGAGGGCACCGAGGCGCGCGTCTACGCCCGTTGCGACCGCGCGGCGACGTTGCAGGCGCTGGTCCAGGACGAGTCGATCGCGGCCGGCGAGGACGCCGTGCGCGACGCGGTCGACCGGCTCGTCGCCGACCGCCTGCTCGTCGAGGACGAGGGCCGCTACCTCAGCCTCGCGGTGTTCCGCAGCCGCCCCGACCCCGCCGGAAGCGCGCGTGCTGAAGCGACCGCTGCTGCCTAGCCACTACGCGATCTGGTTCGACCCGCCGGACGCGTCCGGCGACGAGGTTCTGCGGATCGTGTCCGAGCAGCGCACGCTGAAGCTGAAGGGCTACGCGTTCCGGGAGTTCGCCGAGCGCGTGCTGCCGCTGCTCGACGGCACCCGCTCGGCCGAGGAGATCCAGGCCGCGACCGCGGACGTCTTCCGGCCGGAGGACCTCGCGGAGTGCCTCGCGCTGCTGGAGGCGCAGGGCATCCTCGTCGACGCCCCGAACGGAGCGGGCGTCGAGGACGACGGCCGGCGCACGCCGCAGCTCAACCTGTTCAGCGAGGTCGCGCCCGGTGAGGACCTGCAGGCGCGGCTGGCGTCGGCGACGGTCGCCGTCATCGGCCTGGGCGGGGCGGGGCCGGTGGTGGCGGCCGCGCTCGCCGCGGCCGGCGTGGGGACGCTGCGGCTGAGCGACCACCTCGACGTCGCGCCCGCCGACGTCTACCTCGCGCCGGCGCTGGGGCTCGACGCGGTGGGGTCCGGCCGCGCCGCGCGCGTCGCGGCGCTCGTCGAGGCCGCCGCGCCCGACGTCACGGTCCGACCCCGGGCGGAGGCGGTCGAGGGCGAGGACGACCTGCGGGCCGTCGTCGCCGGCTGCGACTACGTCGCCTGCTGCCTGGATCCGTCGCAGAGCAACCTGGCCTTCAAGCTCAACCGCGTGTGCCTGGCGGACGGGATCCGCTGGATCTCTTGCGCGCTCGCCGGCGCCGAGATCGTGGCCGGTCCCGCGGTCCATCCGCCCCACAGCGCGTGCTACATGTGCTACCGGATGCGCGCGGTCGCCTGCGCGGGGAACCCGGAAGACGCGTTCGCGCACGAGCGGTACCTCGACCGACGCCGCGCCGACGACAGCGCGACGCGGGAGAACCTCACGTTCGGCGCGGGCATCGCCGGCAACCTCG
Organism: Solirubrobacteraceae bacterium; assembly: GCA_035942275.1. Taxonomy (GTDB): domain Bacteria; phylum Actinomycetota; class Thermoleophilia; order Solirubrobacterales; family Solirubrobacteraceae; genus CADCVT01. Next base: position 5,848 of record DASZDF010000706.1, read on the forward strand.
TGGCGAACGAGATCGTGAAGGCGCTGGCGGGCCTCGCGGAGCCCTCGCTCGTCGGCCGCCTGCTGACGCTGCGGCTCACCGACCTCGAGGCCGAGCGCCACACGGTCCTGCGCAAGCCGGGGTGTCCCGCCTGCTTCCCGGAGCAGGACGGCGATGGCGGCTGAGCCGTGGGCCGACCTCGTCTCCCCACGAGTCGGCGTCGTCAAGTCGCTGCGCAAGCAGGCGCGCCCGGCCGAGGAGCCGGAGCCGCCGCACCTGTACACCGCGCAGCTCGCGAACTTCGACTTCCGCGCGCCGGACGGCAACGAGCGCCTGGGCGCAGGGAAGGGGTGGACGCCGCAGGAGGCGCAGGCGTCGGCCGTGGGCGAGGCGATCGAGCGGTACTGCGCCTTCCACTGGGACCCTGACCGCACGTTCCTCGCGCGCGTCGACGAGCTGGAGGTTCCCGCGATCACCCCCGCGGACTGCGTCCTCTACTCCGAGGCCCAGTACGCGCGCCCCGACTGGGAGTACCGCCGGTTCGATCCCGGTGAGCCGGTGACGTGGATCGCCGGCGAGCGCCTGCCGGGCGGCGAGCCGGTCGCGATGCCGGCCTCGCTCGTCTACCTCGCGTTCCCCCCTCCCCGGCCCGAGGACGCGTTCGCCGCGTCGACCTCGAACGGCCTGGCCGCGGGGCCGACGCTCGAGGCCGCGACGCTGGGCGGGCTCTGCGAGGTCATCGAGCGCGACGCGCTGATGCTCGCGTGGCTGCAGCGGCTGCCGGCGACCGAGCTCGACCTCGATGCGAGCGGCGCGCTCCCCGCCGCGCTGCGCCGCCACTACGCCGCGATCGGGGTCACCCTCCGCGCGTTCGCGCTCCCGACGGACCTCCCGGCGACGGTCGTGCTCGGTGTCGCGTTCGAGGACCGGCCGCAGCGTCCCGCACAGGTGGTCGGGATGGGGTGCCATCCGACGCCGTCGGTCGCGCTGACCAAGGCGCTGTTCGAGCTGTGCCAGGCTCGCCCCGCGGAGGCGGCGCGGTTCCGCGACGACCCGCCCGCCGGCCGGCTGCGCGGCTACGAGGACGTGCTCACGCTCGACGACCACAGCGCCTTCGCGGCGCTGCCCGAGCAACGCGACGAGTTCGCGTTCCTGTGGGCGGGCGGGGAGCGCGCGGCGGCCGGGGAGCTCCCGGATCGCGGCACCGGCTCGGCCGCGGGCGACGTGGAACGGTGCGCGGCGGCGCTCGACGACGCCGGTCACGCCGCCGGCCGCGTCGAGCTGACGACATCGGATGTCGAGGGTCGCGGCTACCGGGTCGTGCGCGTCATCGCCGCGGGCCTGCAGCCGATCCACTTCGGCTTCGGGATGGAGCGGCTCGGCGGCGAGCGGCTGCGAGGTTCCGAGTTGAACCCCTGCCCCCACCCGATGGCCTGATGCTCCGGCTCGACGACCCGACCTCACTGTCGCTGCTCTTCCACCTGAACTCCGAGCCGTGGCTCAACGACGCGGCGTACCAGAACGCTGCCGGGCAGACCGCGCTCGAGGGGCTGGGCGGCGAGCCGGTCGTGGCGCTGCCGCCGCCCGAGCAGAGCCCGCTGACGGAGCTGCTGCGCCGGCGGCGCTCGGTCCGCGCGTTCCTGCCGCAGCCGCTGGCGGTGACGGCGGTCGCGACGCTGGCGGCGGCGGCGCAGGGGGTCGTCGAGACGGTGGGGCGGGACGAAGGCAGCGGGTTCGAGCGGCGCGCGGCGCCGTCGGCGGGCGGGCTCCACCCACTCACGCTCCACCTGTTCGCGCGCCGCGTCGACGGGCTCGAAGATGGCGCCTACCGCTACGAGCCGCACACGCACGCGCTGGCGGAGCTGGCGCTCGGCGACCCGACCGAGCGGCTCGCGCCGGCGCTGTACGCGTTCCCGTTCGTGGCGGACGCGAACGCGATCTTCGCCCTAGTCGCACGCTTCTCGCGGACCCAGGCCAAGTACGGCCCGCGGGGCTACCGCTACATGCTGCTCGAGGCCGGCCACGCAGCGCAGAACCTGTGCCTGCGCGCGGTCGAGCTCGGCCTCGGGAGCCTGTGCATCGGCGGGTTCCTCGACTCGCAGGTCAACGACATGCTCGGGCTGCGCGCACAGGAGGCGGGCGCCGTCTACATGGTCGCCGTCGGACACCCGGGCGAGGAGTAGCTCCTTGGTGCGCAGACGGGCGGGCGGGCGCCTCCGGGCGCCCGTACCTCAGGAACCCTTGTTCGCGAGGCGACGTAGGCGATCGCTGATCGGCCCGGCGAGCCCCATGACATCCGCCTCGGCGATGAGGCGTGAGGCCAGCGCGCCGACAGCTTCGCCCGACGGATCGTCCGGGAGCGCCTCCGCGACGGTCTCCACCGCCAAGCCGTACTCCCCGGCGTCGAGGTACTCGTTGAACCAGTGTCCGACATCCCGCGGGACAACGGTCTCGACAAGGGGCAGAAGGGCGCGCAGACGGCGTTCGAGGCTCGCGTAGTACTCGTCGGACGGGCGGTCGCTCACGGATTGCGGGGAAGGTTCACCGGGTGTCCCGTGATGATGTCGCGCCCGTCGGTCACGACACGGATCACGACGCCGTCGCGCGTCCCCTCTACGACGGTGCGGCTTCCGTTCGTGCTCACGACACGGGAAGCAGGGTCCGTCGCCACATCGGAGACCTCATGCATGACACGGTCGGCGGACCAGCTCTGTGGGAACGGCGTCTTGCCGGAGCGGCCCGGCCATAGATGCCCTCCGCCGGTCTTGTCGCCGTGGAGGATGTGGGTGGTCCGCTGCTTGCTCGCGACGTTGACGAACCCGTCGGCCTTGGAAGCCGCCCGCACCGCGGCGCCGCCGCCGGTCCCGAACGGAATGGCCGCGCCCAGGATGTCGGCGCCGAGCGCGGCTGCGTCGGTGCTGGAGACGCCGCACCCGTTGAGGAGGCTCTCGCCGATCTTGTAGAGGTCGTAGGCGATGAACGCGACGTCGAGGATCGTGTCGAAGATGAGCCCGCTCGGATCGACGAGGTTCACCGGGTCCTGGAAGACGTACGCGTAGAGGTTCGTGTCGCCGCCGGAGAAGAGGATCGGATCCTTCGAGATCCACCGGCCGGTCGCCGGGTCGTAGTCGCGCGCCCCGAAGTGCACGAGCTTCGTCTCGCGGTCGTAGAGGCCGCCGGCGAAGCCGAACGGCTGGAATCCCGGGTTCGAGTCGGTGAGCACGTTCCCGAACTCGTCATACGTCATCGCTTGGGCCACCTCACCGGTGGACGTGTTGACGACGAGGCGAACGCTGCCGCGAACGTCGAGCACGAAGCGGTACGTCTCGCCTCCCCGGACCATGAGCTCCGGGACGTGGCCGCGAAGGCCGTACGCATAGCGGGTTCTGACCGTGCCATCGGCATTGAGATCGGCAGAGGGCCCGGCGGCCTCGCCGTAGACGTACCGGGCGACGATCGAGCCGTTGTCGGACACGGCCACCCGGCGCCCCTGGCCGTCGACGGTGTACTCCCGAGACGCAACGCCCGGGAGGTCGACGCGCATGAGGGTCCCCTGCCTGTCCCACTCGTACGTGGTCACGTCGCCAGTCACGCCGTCCGTCGCCGTGCGAAGCTCACCCGACGCCGTGTAGGCGTACGTCTGAGCGCCCCAGCGCGTCAGGCGGTCCTGTGCGTCGTAGTCGGCCGTCGTCGTCCCCGCCGGTCCGGTCGTGCTCAGGCGGTTGCCGTTGGCGTCGTAGGAGTACGAGACGGCTTGGCCATCCGTCGTCGCCGAGGCCAAGCGTCCCGCGCCGTCGTAGGCGTAGGTCCGGGTGCTCGCTCCGGCCTCCGTCGACGTCATCTCCGACACGAGCCGGCCGCCGGCGTCGCGTGCGAGATCCGCAGCGTAGATCTGCGAGCCCGCGTTGTACGTCTCGCTGACGAGCTCACCGAAGCCGTTGTGGTCGCGCGTGGTCGTGACGCTGCCCAGCGCGGTGCCCGTGAGGAGCTTGTTGTCGGGGTCATGCGAGAGGCTCATGGCTCCGACCTGACTGAGGTGTCCGTCGACGTCGTAGCCCAGACCGATCGCGCCGCCGCCGTTGACGGAGGCCTCGGCCAGGCGGAACTCGTCGTCGTAGCTCAGATCGACGACACCGTCGCTCGCCCCGTCGAAGGTCGCCGAGACCGGCAGCGACGCGTCGTACGCGTACGTGACCGTCTCGTCGGGTGTGGCGATCGACTCCGGGCGGTGCGTGACGCCGGCGTAGCCGATCGTCACCGACCGATCCGGATCGACGACCGTCGAGACGCGGCCCCCGGCGTCGTACTCGAGACCGAGGACCGAGCCGTCCGCCCGCTGCGTCGAGAGCAGGGCGTGATCCCGGTCGTACGAGAACGTCGCCGCGCCGGCCGCCCCGACGGTAGGCGGTGCATACGAGGAGACGTCGCGGCGCGCGTCGTAGGAGAACGTGTGCGCCGGCCGCCCGGGCGGCGTCAGCGAGGTCACCTCGCCCATGTCGCTGTAGGCGGTCTGAACCGTTCGGGTGCCGGGCAGGACCCGGGACGTCTCACGGCCCACCGGGTCGTACGTGAACGTCGTCGTCCGGCCCAGCGGGTCCTGCTGTCCTGTCACAAGGCCTTGCGAGCCGTACGTCCACGACCACGTCCGGCTCGCCTGACGACGCTCCGTGAGGCGCCCGTCGTCGTCGTAGGACCACTCGACCGGCTCGATCCCGGACAGCTTCAGGGTCAGAGGACGGCGCTGTTCGTCAAAGGTCATGGTCGACGGGGCGCCGCTCGGCAGCCGGGTCGTCAGCTTGTGGCCATCCTTCTCGAACGTCGACGTCGACGCACGCCCGTTGACCGTGTCGGTCTCGACGACCTTGACGACGCTGAGGGGATCGGCAAGGTCGGAGAGCTCGACCTGGCGCTGGACCTCGGACGTGCGCGTTCGGCCGGCAGGTGTTCGGACCGTCGTTCGCTCCGGCACGGGTGCCTGCATCCCGAACCGCGGGTCGGGCCCGACCTGGCGAGTGATGACCTGCCCGGTCGGCTTGGTCGCCGTCGTCGTCCCGTCGATCCGCCGCTCGCTGGTCGACACGCCGCCGCTCGGGTCGGTCACGGTCCGCTTGATCGCGCCCTCGGCCGTGCGCTCCATCTTGTACGTCGTGACGCGGCCCTCGGCCGACGTCCGCGTCACCGTCACCGCGCCGCCCTGGACGCTCCGCGACAGGGTCTGGACGGCGTTGCCGGGCGCGACGTCCTTCGTCAGGCGACCGAGGGCGTCGTACTCGAACGTGTGCACGCCGTCGACCTCGTCGGTCAGCTTCGTGAGGAGCCCACCGGCGTCGTACTCCATGAGCACGCGTTCGCCGGCAGGGTTCTCGATGCGACCGAGCAGGCCCGCCGCCGAGGACTGCAGCGACGTCGTGTGGCCGTAGGGCCCGACGATCGAGGCGGGCGCCTGAGAGGGGTTGCGGTTGATCGTGGTCTCCAGCCCGTCACCGTCGCGGACGGAGCCGAGGCGGCCCTGCGCGTCGTAGAGGAAGCGCAGGACGTCCGCTCCCGTGAGCGTGTCGACGGTCCTCAGGTGCCGGCCGCTGCGGCTGAAGACGAACAGGTGCTGCCCGTCCTCGTCGGGGAGCGTGAACTCGCCGAGCTGCAGGCCGGGGAGGCCCGGCGCGAGCTTGCGGACGCGGTCGTTGCCGGCGTCGGCGAGGTACACCGTCCCGTCGGGGGCGAGGACGAGCGCCTGCGGGAAGTCGATGCGCGCGCTCGCCGCGGGGCTGCCGTCGCCGCGGAAGCCCGGCGTCCCGTTGCCGGCGATCGTGGCGATCGTCCCCTCCGGCGCGACCTTGCGGACGACGGCGCTGCCGGCGTCGGCGACCAGCAGCCCGCCGTCCGGAAGCGCGACGATGGCGGAAGGCGTGTCGAGCGTCGCGTCGGTTGCCCGCCCGCCGTCTCCGCTGTAGCCGTCCTGCCCGTTGCCGGCGACGGTGTGGATCGTGCCGCCCGGGTCGATGCGGCGCACGCGGTGGTTGCCGCCGTCGGCGACGAAGACGCTCCCGTCGCGCACCGTGACGTCCCGCGGCGAACGGAGCCGCGCGTCGGCGCCGAGCCCCTCGTCACCGCCCGACCCCGGGGTCCCGTTGCCGGCGACGGTCGTGATGATCCCGTCCGGTCCGATCCGCCGGACCGCGTGGTTGGCCCGGTCGACGACGTACAGCGCCCCGTCGGCGGCGGTGGCTACGTCGGAGGGCTCGTCCAGGGCGGCCCCGAGCGCGGGCCCGCCGTCGCCTGCATACCCGCCCTCGCCGGTGCCGGCGACCGTCGAGATCGTGCCGCCCGGCCCGATCCTGCGGACGCGGTTGTTCCCCTCGTCCGCGACGAGGACGGACCCGTCCCGCGTCACCGCGACGTCCGAGGGGTGGTTGAGCACGGCTGCCGTGGCGGGCCCGCCGTCCCCGCCGTAGCCGGCCGCGCCGGTGCCCGCAACGACGGTCGTCGTCCCGTCCTCCGCGATGCGCCGGATCACGTGCGCCGAGGAGTCCGCCACGAGCAGGTGCCCCTCCTCGGTCGCCGCGAGCCCTTCGGGGAACGACAGGCCGTCGGACAGCGTAGAGATGACGTCGAAGTTCTGGCCCTCGGCGCTGCGCCGCGTGCCGTCGCCCAGGTAGAGCGTGCGCCCGATCGGGTCGTAGGAGTGGTGCACGTCGAGCCCCCACCCTCCGAGGGCGCCCGCCGGCGCGGACAGGCCGCCGACGTACCCGCTCCAGCGCTGGCCGACCGAGATCTCCGTCCGGGCGGGGTTGCCCGACAGGGCGGCGTTGCCGATCGCCGCGAATGAGGAGACGAACGCGCCGGGCTCCCGGTAGACCGCGGGATAGACGTAGTCGATGCGCACGTCCACGCGCTGGCGGCCCTGCACGGTGCGCTGGTAGGCGTCCTTGCCGTCGAAGATGAAGGTCTCGGCCTGGTTGGCGGCGGGCGGGAAGGACTTGCTGATCGTGCGACCGGCCACCTCGATGTCCAGGTCGACCCGAGCCAGGTTCGCCGGCACGGTCGCGCCGGTCAGCGGGATCTCGAGCGCGTCGCTGGTGCGGCGGCCGGGCTGGCGCTCCGACGTGTAGGTCAGCTCGTACGGCGTGCCGGCGACGCGCACGGACTCACCGAGGGTCTGGCTCTCGCAGAGGATGATCGAGCCGGACGCCCCACACCGGTCGTCGTCGTCGGGATCGCCGTCGTCCGGGCCCGGCTGCCCGGGAGGGCGGGCACCGTCGGGGAGCCCGTACGGCCAGTTGTAGTCCCACGGGGTGAAGTGCGAGATCGCCGCGCGCCAGAGGCTCCGGCCGATCGGGTACAGCTCGGCCAGCTTGGCGAGCTCCGCGTCGTCGATGCCGAGGGCGCCCACCTCGGCGGGCGGGTCCGCCGCCCCGTCGCCGTCCACGTCGAGCTGCGCCCTGCCGTTCGCCTTGCCGACGATCGCGATCACGCGTCCGTTGGGGGCGGCGATCCACTGCCCCTTCTCGCGGTCGTAGTACCCCATCGGCACGATCGTCCCGGCCGGGAACTCGAGGTAGTTGTCGACGTACGTGACGACGGGCTTGTCGAACTCGACGCTGACCGCGCCGTCCTCGGAGGCCTCGTCGACCGAGTACTCGACCGCGTAGGTGTACGCCGAGCTCGGCGGCAGCTCGCCTGGCATCGCGCTGGGCCCGCTCTCGCCGATCGTGTACTCGGTGGCGCGGATGTTTAGGACGTCCGGCAGGGATTGGGTGCTGCCGTCGGGCAGCGTGGCGGTCGCGTCCGTGCCGGGCTCGAGCAGCAGCGTGGCCTGCCGCGTCCCGTCGCCGTCGGTGACGGGGGCGCTCTCGGCGACCTGCAGCTCGCCGGACCCCGACGACAGGTCCACGCCGCTGACCTGGTCGTCGTAGGGCACCAGCACGATCGAGTCGACGCGCTCGAAGTCCTGCGCCGGCACCTCGAGGGTCCGCTGCGAGGTCACGTAGCCCTCGTGCTCGAACTGGACGACGATCGAGCCGCCGCCGTTGACGGCGAGCTCGAAGCCGCCGTCGGGCCGCGTCGCCGTCCGCCCGAGCTCGGGATGGTCGAGCGCGGTGACGCGCACGCCCCCGATCGGGCTCCCGTTGCGGCGGGTCACGCGGCCGCGGAGCACGGAGGCGCGCTCCGCCTCGATCGCGCCGTCGTCGACGTCCTTCTGGATCGGGTCCGCCGTCTCGTAGAGGAACGCGGTGGAATCGGAGAGCACGCTCACGTCGCTGATCGGCGAGGGCGTCGCCTGCGTCTCCGGGGCGTCCGCCGGCTGGTCCGTCGGGCCGGGCGCGGGCGCCTCGAACTGGATCCGCCATGCGGCCCGCGCGGGGGACTCGTCGCGGTTGCCCGCCGCGTCGGTGGCGCGGACCTCGAACGCGTGCTCGCCCGCCAGCAACCCGCTGTAGTCCTTCGGAGACGTGCACGGCGCGAACGCCTCGTCGTCGAGCCTGCACTGGAAGCTCGAGCCGGCCTCGGTGGCCTGGAAGACCAGATGCGCCGCCGCGCTGCTCGTGGTCGCGCCCGGCGCCTGCGTGATGGTCGTGTCGGGCGGCGTCGTGTCCGATCCGACGGCCGGCGGCGGGTCGGGCGGCGGCGCGCCGGGCGGCGGCGCGCCGGACTGCGTCGCACCCGGCGGCGTCCCTTGCGTCGGAACCGGCGTCACGACCACCCCGGTCGGCCCGCGCTCGACCTCGACCGTGCCCGCGGCGCGGCAGTTGTTCGTCTCCCTGCTCTCGCGCACCGATCGCCGCGTGTCCGCGCACACGAGCACCCTGTAGCGGCCGGGCGTCGTCGAGGCGGGAACGACGACCTCCCGCCGCGCCTTCGCGGACTTGCGCTGCTTCAGCGACCGCGACGAGACGCTCGCGAGCCGGACGTCGCGCGCGTCGGCCTTGGCGTCGCGCGAGAGGAGGACGGCCGCGGCCGACCGCCCGGCGGTCGCCTGGCCGCGGTTGACGACCGTCCACGTGACGACGAGCCTCGCGCCGGGCGCGATGC
>DASZDF010000707.1:0-3369 GCA_035942275.1 Solirubrobacteraceae bacterium
CCAGGACGGCCGGCTCCTGCTCGACCCGCGGACGCTCGCCGACGACGAGGTGGAGCTCGTGGCGTGCGCGCTCCGCTGACGGTCGGCACCGCCGGCCACATCGACCACGGCAAGACCGCGCTCGTGCGGGCGCTGACCGGGCTCGACACCGACCGCCTGCCGCAGGAGCGCGAGCGCGTGATCTCGATCGAGCTCGGCTACGCGTCGCTGGCGCTGCCGTCGGGGCGGCGGTTGTCGCTGATCGACGTCCCCGGGCACGAGCGCTTCGTCCGCACGATGGTCGCGGGCGCGACCGGCATCGACCTCTTCCTCATGGTCGTCGCCGCGGACGACGGCGTGATGCCGCAGACGCGCGAGCACGCGGCGGTGCTGCGGGCGCTGGGCGTGCGCGCAGGGGTGGTCGCGGTGACGAAGTGCGACCTCGCCGAGCCGCCGGACCTCGCGCCCTTGTTCCCCGACGTGCCGATCGTGCCGTGCTCCGCCCGCACGGGCCGGGGAGTGGCCGACGTCGCCGCCGCTCTGGAGGCGGTCGCCTCCTCCTTGCCGGGCCGCGCCGCCGCGGGCGGCGACCCGGTGCTGCACGTCGACCGGTCGTTCACGATCCGCGGCGCCGGCACCGTCGTCACCGGGACGCTCTGGTCGGGCGCGGTGGCCCGCGGCGACCGGCTGCGCCTCCTCCCCGCCGACCGCGAGGTGCGCGTGCGTGGCGTGCAGGTGCACGACGAGGCGGTGGAGCGGGCGGAGGCCGGGCAGCGCGTCGCGCTGAACCTCGTCGGCGTGGACGTGCGGGAGGTCGCGCGCGGGGACGTCGTCGCGACGAGCGCGCTGCGGCCGTCGTACGTCGTCGACGCGGCGCTCGAGGTCCGCGACGCCGAGCACGGGCAGCGCGTGCAGGTCCACCACGGCACGCGCGAGGCGCCCGCCCGGCTCGCCGAGCTCGGCGGCCGCTTCTGGCAGCTGCGCCTCGAGCAGCCGCTCCTCGCGCGCGCCGGCGACCGCGTCGTCATCCGCTCGATCGCCCCGCCGGACACGCTCGGAGGAGGGACGATCCTCGACCCCGCCGCCCGCAGGCACGGCCCGTCGAGGGAAGCGCTCGCGAGGCTGACGAGGCTCGCGCGAGGCGAGCCCGCCGCCGACCCGGTGCCAGGCACGTCAACAATCGGTGCCAGGCACGTCAACACTTCCGCGGAGCCGCCCGCTTCGGGCGGCGCGGAGCGGACGGAGCCGCTTTCGCCCGCGGCGCTCGCCGTCGACGCGCGGCTTCGGGAGGCCGCGCACGAGCCCCCGCTCGACGCGGAGCTCGGCGACGACGCCGCGCACCTCCCCGCGCTCCGCGACGCCGGGCGGGTCGTGCGGCTCGGGAAGGCCATGCACGTCCACGTCGACGCCGCGGCCGAGGTGCGGGCGCTCGTCGAGGCGATCGTCGCGCGCGAGGGGTCGATCACGCTCGCGCGCCTGCGCGACGAGCTGAAGACGTCGCGCAAGTTCGCCCAGGCGCACCTCGAGCACCTCGACGCCACGCGGATCACGCTCCGGCGCCCGGACGACTCGCGCGTCCTGCGCCGCCGCGCCTAGAGCGACGGCGTCGAGGAGAAGTCGTCGGGCGGGATGCGCACGACGAAGTCCTGCCGGCTGTAGAGCGCCATCCGCGTCCCGAACAGGTGGTAGACGGGCCGGTCCAGCGTCCGCGCGACCTCGTTCACGCACGCGTACACGCCGGGGTTGATCGTGTAGTCGTCCCACGCGATCGTGCCGCGCGGGCTGAGCATCGCGAGCGCCCGCTCGGTGTCGCTGGAGACGTACTCGTACGTGTGCGCGCCGTCGACGTACACGAGGTCCATCCGCCCGTGGAACGGCGAGAAGTCGAACGTCGCGGAGTCGCCCCAGAGCTGCGTGATGCGCGCGGCCTCCGGCGTGTCGCGGAACGCGATCCCGCACGCGTCCGCGGGCCGGAAGAACCGCGCGTCGTCGGGGGCGAGCGGCAGCGCCGTCGCGTCGGCGGAGCGGTCGAGCGGCACGTCGAGCGTGTAGACCTCGAGCGACGGGTCGTTGCGCGCCAGCGTCCACGCCGTCCGGCCGTGGCTCGTGCCGATCTCGAAGAACGACGCCGCCCCGAGCCCGCGGCCCAGCGCCGACAAGAGGACCCGCTGCGGGTCGTCGACGTACCCCTCGGCCACCGCGTCGCGCAGGCACGGGATCTCGCGCAGCTCGACGTTCTCCACGGCCGGCGCGCCGAAGCGCTTCGCCAGCGTCCACACGTCGCGTACGACGTGGTGGCGCAGCTCCGCCCGCCGCCGCAGCGCCCCGGAGGCCACGCCCCGCAGGACCGGGCCGAGCACCTGCCGGTTGCGGCGCAGGGACCGCCCGATCACCTCAACCGCCCGCGGCGGGAGGCGCCGTCGGGTCGGCGCCGTCGCCGGGCCCGATCCCCTCCCGCGCCAGGTACTCCTCGGCCAGCAGCGGGTTCTCCCGCGCCCGGGTCACGACGGTCAACAGGTCGGACATCGTCGCGACCTCCTCGACCTGCTCCTTGAGGAACCACTGGAGGAACTGCTCGGAGGTGTAGTCGCCGTCCTCCCGGGCGAGGCCGGCGAGCCCGTTGATCTGGTCGGTCACCCGGCGCTCCTGGTCGAGCGCGAGCTGCACCGGCGCCACGAGGTCGGCGAAGTCGGCCACCGGCGCGGACGTGGCCGGCAGCGCCGGCGTCACGCCCGCGTCGAGCAGGTACCGCGCCATCATCAGCGCGTGCTCGCGCTCCTCGAGCGCCTGCGCGTAGAAGAACGCCGCGAGCCGCGGCAGGGTCTCCGCGTCGTAGTGGAGCGCGACCTGGACGTACTGCTGGGAGGCCGCGAGCTCGTTCCCGACCTGCTCGGTCAGGCGGGCGACGAAGGCGTCGGAGGGCATGCCGGCCACAATACCGACGCTCGCGGTTGGTGTTAGGGTCACCTAAGGGCATGGGCGGGGCCGCGACAGCGAAGGCGATCAAGCCGAAGAAGGCATGCTGCGGCTCCGATCCGCGCTGCAAGCGCTGCCCTGTCGTGCTGAAGCGTCTCGCGAAGCAGGGGCTCGCAGAGCGAGCGGGAAAGCGGTACGTGCTCGCCGCGGAGTTGCGGAAGAAGCAGCTTCGGGCAGCGCGCACGCGCTAAGACCGAATCATCTGCGAGTCTCCGCCGTTAGGACCAGCGGAATGCCCCCGACCCGGCAGACCCTGAACCCGGAAACCCGTCCCCATCCGCCCGCGCCGGTGCGGCGCGCGCAGTCCCAGCCGACCCCGGCCTCGCTGCGCCTGCCCGAGTACGACGTGAGGCGGAAGCGCCCGCCGCTCCTCTCGTTCCTCCTGCGGATGGACACGCTGCGCAGCGGCGCGCG
>DASZDF010000708.1:0-1671 GCA_035942275.1 Solirubrobacteraceae bacterium
GTCGGTGATGACGCCGTCGACGCCGAGGGAGATCAGGTGCGCGATCGCGACCGGGTCGTTCACGGTCCACGGGCGGACCGCGAGGCCGTTCGCGTGGGCGGCGGTCACGAACGCGGCGTCGACCGACTCGTGCCACGGGCCGACGCCGTGGGCGAACGCCGCCAGTGCGGCGAGGTCGAGCGGGCGGGTGCGCGTCAGCGCGGCGAGGTTCAGCCAGGGCGCGGCCGCGCGCAGCCGCCGCAGGGCGGCGTGGTCGAACGACTGGACGACGACCCGGTCGCGGACGCACGTGCGGCTGATCGTCGCGAGCAGCCGCCCCTCCCACTCGGGCGCCGGCTCCTTGAGGTCGAGCAGGAAGCGGGCGTTGCGGCGGTAGCGGACGAGGACGGTCGCGAGCGTCAGCGGCCGGACGTCGGGGTCCAGCGCGGCGAGCGCCGCGCTGTCGACGCTGTCGACGCGGCGCGGGTCGCCGGCGGTGCGCAGCAGCGTCTCGTCGTGGACGACGACCAGGCGGCCGTCGGCGGTCTCCCGGACGTCGAGCTCCAGGACGTCCGCCCCCTGCGCGACCGCGAGGTCGTAGGCGGCCAGCGTGTGCTCCGCCGCGTGGGCGGAGGCTCCCCGGTGGGCGATGATCTCCTGCACACGCCGGAAGTTCGGCGTTTGCAGGGAGGATCTCGTTACCGGCCGGTGACCGCCGTGTGACGATCCTGTGCCGGCTGCGCGTGGCGGTGGCGGGCGTACGTCTCGCGCGTCCACTCGAGGAGGCCCGTCTCTTCGAGCGCCTCGTGCACCGGGGCGAAGAGCGGGTGGCCGCGCTGGGGCTGCGCGTACGGGAACTGGTCGGGCGCGACCGGTGGGGAGAGGAGCGCGGCGAGCGTCAGGTCCGCGACCGTGAAGCGGTCGCCGACGAGGTGGCCGCTGGGGCCGACCTCCGCCCGGAACCGCTCGCCGGCGGCGCGAATCTTGTCGAACGCCCGCTCGACGCCGCCGCCGTCCAGGGCGAACTGCTTCGAGATGACCGCCCGCAGCCGCGGGAAGGCGGCGCGCAGCGCCGCACGCCGGACCCGGTTGACGTCCGGCGCGAACATCGCGAGCCACAGGTCGGGGTCCGGCAGCGAGTGGTGCATGACGAGCATCCGGCTGTACGGCCCGAGCTCCTCGTCGAAGAACTCCTCGAGCTCCAGCGCGCGCCGCCGCTCGTCCGGGTCGGAGGGGTACAGCGGGCGGTCGGGGTACCGCCGCTCGAGCTCGGCGATGATCGCCGACGAGTCGCCGACCGCCCGCCCGTCGAGGACGAGGATCGGGAACGTCTCCCCGCGGGTCAGGACCTTCGCGACGAGGGGGTGCGTCCCGGGCGTGACGGCCCGCCGCGAGTGCGGAACGCGCTTGTGGTCGAGCGCCCACCGCGCCTTCTCGTTGTAGTGGGATGCCTTGAGGTGCCAGAGGACGGGCGCAGCCACCTACGCAGCTTCGCGCACCTGCTCGTCGCGTGCGCCGAAGTACGCCCCCGCGCCGAGCGCGTGGTCGTACGCCGACCACGTCGCGCCGTCCGGCAGCTCCTTCTCCAGGCGGTCGAACGACCCCAGCCGGCCGCCGAGGTTGTCGACGAAGTGCACGAGCGTCGCCTCGCGCGTGCACGGGCGGACGGGGGACCCGTGCTCGAGCGAGCCG
>DASZDF010000709.1:0-3558 GCA_035942275.1 Solirubrobacteraceae bacterium
GATGAAGTCCTTGCGCGAGATCGCCAGCAGGAGCGGGTGGCCCAGCTCGTGCAGGACGTCGAGGCGGCGCAGCACCTCGATCGTCTGCGCCGGCGTCTTCGCGAAGTCCGGCCCCGGGTCGACGACGATCTGCTCCGGCGCGACGCCGCGGTCGAGCGCGACCGCGATGCGCTCGCGGAGGAACGTGACCACGTCGGCGACGACGTCGTCGTAGTCGAGCCGGACGCGCTCCTTCGGCGCCGCCCGCGTGTGCATGACGACGAGCGCCGCGCCGGTGCGGGCGCAGACGTCGGCGAGCGCGGGGTCGCGCAGCCCGCTCACGTCGTTGACGATCGAGGCCCCGGCCGCGATCGCGGCCTCGGCGACCGCGGGCTTGTAGGTGTCGACCGAGACGAGCAGGCCGTCGCGGACGTAGCGCTCGATCGCGGGCACGACGCGCGCGATCTCCTCCTCCACCTCCACCGGCGGCCGGCCGGTGATCGCCGACTCGCCGCCGACGTCGACGATGTCCGCACCTGCGACGTCGCCCCCTGCGCCCGAGAACGAATCCGGGCTCGCGTTGACGACCCCCATCAGCCACGGGCGCTCCGCGAGCTCGATCGTCGTCGAGCCGGCGCGCAGCGTGCGGCGGGGCGCCACGGCGCTACCCGAGCCGGAACGTGCGCGTGACGTCGGTGCGGTTGCCGGCGCGGTCGAAGCCGCTGACCCGCAGCGTGTAGGTGCCCCCGCGCGGATACCGGTAGCGGATGCTCCGGGCGATCCGCGTCCGCCGGCCGTTGCCGAAGTTCACGACGATCCGGCTGACCCCACTCGCCTGCGCGCCGCGGTCGGAGAAGCGCCGCACGCGGATGCCGACGTTGCGCCCGCGGCGCCCGATCGACGCGCGCAGCAGCGGCGGGGTGTTGTCGATGCGGACGATCCCGGTCGGGCCCGCCGTCTGCTGGCCGCGGCGGTCGATCGCGAGGACGTTCCACTGGTGGCGCCCGTCGCTGATCATGCCGTCGGTGACGGGAAGCTCGGTCTCCGCCGTCTCCCCCACCTGCGCGCCGTCGACGAAGACGCGGTAGAGGATCGGCGGCCAGAGGTCGCGCGACGAGGCCCACTTGAAGCGCTCGAGCCGCCGCAGGCCGCTGCCGGTCTGCGGGAGCGGGCGCGCGGGCGGGTCGTCGTTGACGGCGACGACGAGGCGCCGGTCCGCGCCCGAGCCCTGGACGAACGCGATCACGTGGTCGGACACGCGCGAGGAGCCCGCGGCCATCCCCGCGTCGACGTCGACCGCCCCGAACGCCGGGTTGCTCAGCGTCGCCTCGGCCTGGATCTCGAGGAACTGGATCTGCTCGAAGTAGCGCCCGCGGACGGTGGCGTCCGTCCCGCTCGTGCCCGCGAACCACGCCATCGCGCCGTTCTCGTTCTCGCCGACGAGCGGGATCGGCCGCGGCGCGATGCCGTTCGGGCCGCTGTCCCAGCGCTGCATGCGCTCGAGCTTGTTGTTCCAGATGGCTCCGCCGTAGACCTGGTTCGAGGTGGTCTGCGCTGCCGTCAGCCCCTCGCCGCGGCCGGTCAGCGCGACACGGCCGTTCGCGGAGGTCTGGCCGCCGTCGATCGCGAACGCCGGGTCGAACTGCGACCCGACGAGGCGCCGGCCGAGCAGCCGCGGGCCGCCCGCGGTCATCTGGCGGAAGGCGACCTGGGCGTAGCTCGAGTCGTCCTCGATGTCGATCTCGGGGCGGTCCGCGTCGGTCGCGGCCTGGCCCTCGAACTCGGTGAGGGTGAGATCCTCGACGGCGGTCGACAGCCGGAGCTCGAACAGCCGCCGGCCGAAGACGTGGGTGCGCCCGTCGCTGCCGCGCTCGCCCCACACGACGACCGCGCTGCCGTCGGCGCTCACGGCGATCCGCGAGCGCAGGTCGTTGCCGACGCCGGCCTCGCGGGCGACCTCGAAGTCGACGGGCGCCGGGAGGAGGGCGAAGTCCTGGCTGTCGCGGGCGGCACGGGCGACCTTCACGTCGCCGCCCTGCGTGAAGGAGACGTACGTCGCGCCGTTGATCGACATGTCGATGGACGGGTTGGTGACGCCGCCCTCGGCGACGACGCGCGCGGGGCTGAACGCCGGCGCGCCGGTCGGGCGGACCGCCGCGTACAGCGCGCCGCCGCTGATCCACGCGACCGCGAGGCGGTCGGGGTTGGCGGCGGCGATGACCCCCTGCGAGGCCGCCGTCGCGATGCCGCCGTCGACGCGGGCGGGCGTCTCCCACGCGCCGTTGACCATCCGCGTGGCGAAGACGTGCTCGACGCCGGCGTCGCGCTTGAGGTACACGACCCCGGCCAGGCCCTCGCGGGCGACCTCGACGTCGCCGACCGACACGATGTCGGCGCTCGGCCCGTCCAGCGGCTCGGCCGGGAACCAGCCCGCGTGGGCGGTGCCCGGGAGCGCCAGGGCGGCGAGGATCAGCAGGGAAGGCAGGCAGCGACGCATGGGCACTCTCAACACGGAGGGGCGGGCGAAGTCGCGCAGCTTATGAGGCGCGGGCGACGACGCTGCCCTCCGCCTCGATCTCGCGGGCGAAGCTCTCGACCTCGGCGTCGATCCGCGCCTCGTCCCAGCCGAGCTCGCGGCCCGCGGCCTCGGCGACGCGGCGGACGCGCTGCGGGTCGTCGCTGAGCTCGCGGGCCGCGAGGAGCGCGAGGCGCGTGCGGCGGAAGAGGACGTCCCCCACTCCGGTCACCTGCTCCTTGCGCGCGGCGTGGGCGGCCGCGGCGAGCAGGTCCGGCAGGCCGGGGACGATCGGCTGGGCGAGCTCGCCTCGTTCGCTCGCGACGCGCAGGACGTCGTGGGCGGCGTGGCCGTAGCGGCCGGCGAGGGCCTCGTAGGCCTCCTCCGGGACCCCCTCGACGCGCGGCAGGTCGTCCGCCGACACCGCGTAGCCGAGCGGGATCTCGTGCGTGCGGCACGGCGCGTCGCGGTTGTCGCGCTCGACGAGGCGGTCGACCGTCATCTTCGCCATCCGCCGCCAGGTCGTCAGCTTCCCGCCGGTGATCGTGATCATCCCGCTGCTCGTCTCGTACAGCTCGGCCTTGCGGGAGATGTCGACGGACTTCTTCGGGTCGCCGGTGGAGATGAGCGGGCGAACGCCCGCGTAGGCGCCGGTGATGTCGCCCGCTTCGAGGCTCGTGCCGAAGAAGGCGTTCGTCGCCTCGAGGAGGTAGTCGACGTCGTCGCTCGACGGGGGGACGTGCTCCAGGCTGTCGCCGTCGTAGTCGTTGTCGGTGGTGCCGATGAGCGTGCGCCCAAGCCACGGCAGGGCGAAGATCGAGCGCCCGCCGCCGGCGGGGACGATCGCGCCGGCGACGAGCGGGACGTCCTCGTGCCTGAGCGTGATTTGGGTCCCCCGGGAGGGCCGGATGCGCGGGACCTCCGCCTCGTCGTGCAGCTCCTCGGGGCGGATGCGGTCGGCCCAGACGCCGGTCGCGTTGACGACGTTGTCGGCCTGGATCGTGAACTCGGCGCCGCTGTGGACGTCCCTTGCGTTCACCCCGGTCGCCTTGCCCTCGCTCTCG
>DASZDF010000710.1:0-8272 GCA_035942275.1 Solirubrobacteraceae bacterium
AGGCGTAGCCGGTCCAGGCGTGGGTCGTGAGCCCGCCTGGGCCGACTGGCGGACGCACTCATCCCAGATGACCTTGCAGCTCGTATGAGGTCATCGGCCCCTTGCCCTTGACGTCGATCGAGCCGCGCCTCGAGAGCTCGAAGCTGTGCCGAAGACGTTCGTAGGTTCGCTCGGTCACCTGGATCGTGCCCGGCGATGCGTGGGATTCCATTCGGCTGGCCGTGTTGACGGTGTCGCCCCACAGGTCGTAGATGAACTTCGCGCTTCCGATGACACCGGCGACGACGGGGCCCGTATCGATGCCGATCCGCACCTCGAGCGGGAGGCTTAGCTCGGCGGAGCACCGCGCCAGCTCTGGTCCCATCGCAAGCGCCATCTCGGCGATCGCCTCGGCATGGTCGCCGCGGGGAACGGGAACGCCGGCGGCGGCCATGTACGCGTCGCCGATCGTCTTGATCTTCTCGACCCGGTACGACGCGGCAAGTGCGTCCCAGCTGGCGAAGACGCGGTCGAGGAGCGACACGAGGTCCGCGGCCGAGAGCCTCTCCGAGAGCGGCGTGAACCCGACGATGTCCGCGAAGAGCACGGTCGCGGCCGGAAAGTCGTCGGCGATGATCCCCTCACGCTCCTTGAGGCGCGCCGCGACCGGCTTCGGGAGGACGTTGAGCAGCAGGCGCTCGGACTTGGCCTGCTCGGCTTCGAGCGCGCGGTGCGCTCGCTCCCTCGCGTGCACGAAGTACGTCAGCAGCGCGTAGGCCGTCGCCGACGTCCCGAGGATGTTCAGCGCGAAGAACGTCACGATGACGGCGCGCGGTATGTCGCTGTCACCGTCCGCGAGGACCGGATCGATCGCGGCCGAGACCACGACGAGGGCGCCAAAGGCCGCGAACCACGGCAACGATCGCCGCGCGTCCATGAAGAGGAGCGCGCCCAGCGGCGACGTGAGCGCCCAGATGCAGACCGCGGACGACGCCTCGAAGCCGCCCAGGCTCCACTGCAGCGCGAAGGGCAGCAGCAGGCTCATGCCGAGCTGGCTGTCGCGGAACAGCACGTAGCGTCGTGTGCGCGAGAAGACCCACAGGCTGACCAACGACGCGACCTGGTAGACGAACGGGATCGCGGCCGGCAGCCACAGCCCCAGAGACGCGTACGTCACGACCCAGACGCACGCCAGGCTGGCCATCAGCGTCGTCGACAGGACGAGCACCGCCTTGCGGACGCGAAGCTCGTCCGAGTCCGTCGGCAGCACGCCGGTCGTCATCAGCCGCTGGAGCCAGCCAGGAGCCCGCTTCATCGCCTGACGCAATCGACGCTCCATCGCAGCGCGAGCATATGTCGCGAGGTCCGGCCGCGAGAATGCGTCCGGATGAGGCTGCGGCTGCGCTCTCGAAACAACGTCGTCGGAATGGCCGAGCCCGTTTCGGTGGTCGCGACCGGTCTTCCGGCGGGGAAGCGCGTGTCGTTGCGCGTGTCCTGCCAGGACGCGCGCGGCGTCGTCTTCCGCTCCGACGCGGGGTTCGTCGCCGACGAAGCGGGCGTGGTCGATCCCACCCGGCACCCGGCGACCGGCCCGGCGTACACCGCGGTGGACCCGTACGGCCTCTGGTGGAGCGCCGCCCCGGCTCGTCCGACGGATGCGCTGTTCCCGGCGATCGCGACGACGGTCGAGGCGGTCGCCGATGGCGTGGTGGTCGAACGGGTCGAGTTCGAGCGCCGCTGGTTCCTCGACGGCATGGCCCGCGAGCCCGTCTCCGACGAGGGGCTCGTCGGCGCGCTGTACCTGCCGCGCGAGCGGCCGGCGGCGGGCGTGATCGTGCTGGGCGGATCCGAGGGCGGGCTGGTGAGCGCGGAGCCGGCCGCCGCGGCCCTGGCGTATCACGGGCTCGCCGCTCTCGCGCTCGCCTCCTTCGGGCTGCCGGGACTGCCGCGCCGACTCGCGGACATCCCGCTCGAGTACTTCGAGACCGCGCTCGCGTGGCTTGCCGGCCACGAAGCCGTCGCGGGCCGCAAACTGGGCGTCCTCGGGCGCTCCCGAGGCGGCGAGCTCGCGCTTCTGCTCGGCGCGACGTTCTCCAGCGTCGGCGCCGTCGTGGGGATCGTTCCCAGCGGCGTCCTCTGGGGAGGCTGGGGGACGGTGTCGCCGGTCGCGCGGCCGCGGCCCGCGTGGACGCACGGGGGCCGTCCGCTGCCCGCCGTTCCCAGCCCCGGCCGCCTGTCCGTCGCCAGGGCCTACGCCCGCCACCCGGTCGCGCTCCGGCCGTTGTACGAAGAAGCCGTGTCGCAGGCGTCGTCGTCGGCGACGATCCCGGTCGAGCGGACCGCGGGGCCGATCCTGCTCGTCTCCGGCGGCGACGACCAGATGTGGCCCTCGGGCCGGTTTGCGGAGATGGTCACCCAGCGGCTGCGCGACCACGGCCGCGGTGACGACGTCGTGCATCTCCATCATCCCGCCGCCGGTCACCTTGCCGGGAGCCTCCCGTTCCTCCCTGCAGGCGCCGCGGTGACCCGCCATCCCCAGGGTCCGCCGTTCGTGAGCTTCAAGCTCGGGGGCACGCGGGCCGCCGACGGACGCGCGGCGAGCGAGTCCTGGCCTCACATCGTCGACTTCCTGCGGGGCAGCCTCACGGAGCGGTGATCACCGGCCACGACGAAGCGCGACGAAGCGGCGACGGCTCTCCGGCGACCACACGGTCTCCGGGCCGTAGTAGACGTCGAACGCCGGCGTGCCCGGCGGGAGCGTCACCCAGTCGACCTTCGAGCGCGTGTAGATGTGCACGTCCGGCGTGACGCCCCGCGGATCGTCGAGCGTGCCGCCGCGGACGAACCGGACCTCCGGCATCCCGTACTCGCTGAAGACCGCGACGCCGCAGTCCGCGCAGCGGAAGATCCGCTGGGCGCTGCCGTCGTCCCGTGGAACGTCGACGGGGCGCGGCTTCCCGCTCAGCACCTCGACGCGATCGGCCTCGATGAGCAGGTTGACGACGAAGGCGCTGCCGGTCTGCCGCTGGCAGTTCAGGCAGTGGCAGCAATGCACGATCAGCGGTGCGGACGCCAGTCGGTAGCGAACGGCACCGCACGCACAGCCACCCTCACGGCGATCGGTCATGGCGGCAGGCTACGCCGCCGCCCCCGCACTACGTTGGCCTGGTGCGCCGCCTGCTCGTCCTCGTCAGCGCCGTCGTCCTCGTCGACGTCGCCTTCTACTCGGCGAT
The DNA here is from genome assembly GCA_035942275.1 of Solirubrobacteraceae bacterium. GTDB lineage: Bacteria > Actinomycetota > Thermoleophilia > Solirubrobacterales > Solirubrobacteraceae > CADCVT01. The sequence goes on from DASZDF010000710.1 coordinate 3,213, forward strand.
CACCCCGCTCCTGCCCTACTACACGGAGCTGCTCGACCTGTCGAAGAGCGAGGCGGGCGCGCTCGCCGGGGCGTACGCGGCCGGGACGCTGCTGCTGTCGCTCCCGGCGGGCTGCTCGCCGCGCGGCTCGGGCCGCGGCGCACGCTACTCGGCGGGCTCGCGCTGCTGACCGTCGCGTGCGTGGCGTTCGGGTTCGGGGAGAGCTACGGGCTGCTGCTCGGGGCGCGGTTCCTCCAGGGCGTCGCGGGCGCGGCGTGCTGGGCGTCGGGGATGGCGTGGCTGCTGGCGGAGGCGCCGCCGGAGCGGCGCGGCGAGCTCATCGGCACCGCGCTCGGCGTCGCGATCGCCGGTGCGCTGGGCGGCCCGATCCTCGGCGCGCTCGCGGACGCGTCCTCACCGGCGCTCGTCTTCTCCGCAGTCGCCGCGATCACCGCCGCACTGGCGGCGCAGGTGCTGCGGACGCCCCCGCCGCCGTCCGTCCCGGGCACGAACGGGCTGCGGCGCGCGCTGACGACACCGCGCGTGCTCGCCGGCGCGTGGCTCACGACGCTGCCCGCGCTCTTCTTCGGGACGACGACCGTCCTCACGTCGCTGCGGTTCGACGTCCTCGGCGCCGGGGCGGCGGCGGTGGCCGCCGTGTTCCTCGTCGCCGCCGCGGCGGAGGCCGCGCTCAGCCCGATCGTCGGGCGCTTCTCTGATCGGCGCGGGCGGCGGCTGCCGATCGTGTTCGGCGTCAGCGCGGTGCTCGCGGCGTGCGTGCTGGTCCCGCTCGCCGAGGCCGAGGTGTGGCTGCTGGCGGTGGCCGTCGTCGCGGCGCTCGCGCTCGGCGGCGTGATGTGGGCGCCGGCGATGGCGCTGATCTCCGACGGCTCGGCGCGTGCGGGCGTGCCGCAGGGGCTCGCGTTCGGGATCGTCAACCTCGCCTGGGCGGGCGGGCAGGTCGCGGGCAGCGTCGGCGGGTCCGCGGCGGCGGAGGCCACCTCGGACGCGGTCCCCTACGCGATCCTCGGGGTGCTGGCCGCGGTCAGCCTGGTGCTGCTGGTGGGCAGCGCCGGCAGACGCGCGGCGCCCGCGACGCGGCCCGGCTGACGCGCCTCAGCTCTCCTCCTCGGAGACCGCGGCCATCGTCGCCCCCGCCACCTCGAACGCCGGCAGGTAGACCTGGCGGATGTCCATCCCGCTCAGCACCGCCTGGTAGTACTGGTTGATCTCCACCGCGAGCTGGCCGCCGCCCTCGTAGCGGCCCACGTACTCCTCGCCCTGGTAGGCGACCAGCACGCCCCACGTCTCCTTCGAGTCGCCGCCGATGTGCTTGTCGCCGATGTCGTGGAAGCTGAGCGGGCCCCGCGTCGGGACGAGGAGGGTGATGTCCCCGAGGTTGTCGGACTTCCAGTGGTCACCGGGTGGGATGATCTGGTTCCCGCCCACGAAACCGACTGCGACGTTCGAGTTGTTGGTCAGGGTGACCTGGTACATGGAGGGCTCCTCGTCTCGCTGAACGAGTGAGCATCGTAGAGCGATCTGCGCCGCCGGTCACGAGTGCCCGTTGTCACTTCCGGCGGCAGCGCGCACGCGCATACTCCGCGCCGTCGCATGTACACGCTGTACGTGATCCCGGGGTCGCACGCGTGCCGTGCCGCGATGCTCATGCTCGAGCGCAAGCGGGCGCCGTACCGCCGCGTCGACCTCGTGACCCTCCTGCACCCGCTGCTCGTCCGGCTGCGCGGCTTCGACGCCGGGGGGCAGACACGGGCCGCGGGCACGCAGCGCCCGCTCTCGCTCCGCCTCGGCGATCGGCTCGGCACCGTGCCGGCGCTCGCCGCCGGCCGCGAGCGGATCTCGACCAACCACGGGATCGCGCGCTTCCTCGAGGCACGCCACCCGGAGCCGCCGCTGTTCCCCGCCGACCCCGAGCGCCGCGCGGCGGTCGAGGAGGCGGAACGCTGGGCGAACGAGACGCTCCAGATGGTCGCGCGGCGCCTCGTGCTGGCCGGGGTGGTGCGCGACCCGAAGGGGTTCAGCGAGGCGGCGACCGACGGCCGGATGGGGTACCTCCTCTACCGCTCCGCGCTCGCCCGGCGCCTGATCGTCCCCGTGATCGGCCGGGGCGGCTTCGCCGCCGGCCCCCCCGCGGAGCGCGAGCTCCTCGCCCAGCTCCCGGCGCTGCTCGACCGCATCGACGCCTGGATCGAGGCGGGCGTGCTCGGCGGAGCGGAGCCGAACGCCGCCGACCTCATGGTCGCGCCGTCGCTCGCGCTGATCCTCTACCGGACCGACGTCATGCCCCTGTTCGACGGCCGGCCCGCGCTCGCGCTCGTCGACCGGCTCCTGCCCGAGCCGGAGCCCGCGCGTCGCTAGCGGCGGCCGCCGACGGGGCCGGCGAGGAACAGGAACCAGAGCACGAAGAGCGCGACCCCGAGGATGGTCGCGACGGCGAACACGGGCCCGATCATGCCGGTGCGCTGGTCGTAGCCGGCTGCGCGTCGCACGAGCATCCAGAAGTGGTCCAGGCGCTTGAGGAGCACGAGCCCGCCGAGCAGCGTCGAGAGGATCCCGAGCGAGGACACGACGATGGCGAGGCTGCCGGAGTCCGTCTGGTGCTTGACCTGCGCGCCTATCCACAGCCATGCCGCCGGGATCGGGCCCCAGAACGTCATCGAGACGAGCGTCATGCCGGCGAGGATCGACGCGGCGAAGACCTTGTCGAAGAGGCGGCGTATCCCGAGGCTGCGCTCCGGCGCGACGCGGTAGCGGATCGGCGCGGTCCCCGGCCGCCGGCCGATGAACAGCCCGCCGTTGTCAGTGGGATCCGTCCGCATCGCGAGCCGAGCCTACCCGGGGCACGGCGCGCGCTGGAAAAGTCTCGGGTGCTGTCTCGGGGTGCTGCCGGGCGTGGCACGCGGCTGCGCGGTCGAGGAGCAGCGCCCGCTCGCGCTCGTTGCGCGTGAGCGCGGCGGCGCGCTCGAACTGCTCGCGGGCCTCGTCTACGCGGCCGAGCTTCGCGAGCAGGTCACCGCGGACGCTCGGCAGGAGGTGGTACGCGTCGAGCGATCCGCCGGCGACGAGCGCGTCGACCAGCTCGAGCCCCGCCGCCGGCCCGAACGCCATCCCCACCGCGACGGCGCGGTTCAGCTCCACCACGGGGGAGGACGTCAGCTGGGCGAGGCCGTCGTACAGCGCGACGATCCGCTCCCAGTCGGTCTCGTCCGCGGTCCGCGCCCGGGCGTGGCACGCCGCGATCGCGGCCTGGAGCGCGTACGGGCCCAGCGCGCCCGCGAGCTCCTCCGCGCGCTCGAGCGCCGCGAGGCCGCGGTGGATCAGCATGCGGTCCCAGCGCGACCGGTCCTGGTCGAGGAGCAGGACCGGCTCCCCGGAGCGGTTGGCCCGGGCGTGCAGGCGCGCCGCCTGGATCTCCATGAGCGCGACGAGCCCGTGCACCTCCGGCTCGTCGGGCGCGAGCCTCGCAAGGATCCGTCCCCGCCGGAGCGCGTCCTCGCACAGCGCCGGCCGCATCCAGTCCTCTCCGGCGGTCGCCGCGTAGCCCTCGTTGAAGATCGCGTAGACCACCTCGAGCACGGACGACAGCCGTGCGTCGCGATCGGATCCCGTCGGCACCTCGAAGGGGACGCGCGCCGCCGCCAGCGTGCGCTTCGCCCGGACGATCCGCTGCGCGACGGTCGCCTCCGGCACCAGGAAGGCGCGGGCGATCTCCGCCGTGGTCAGCGCTCCGACGAGGCGCAGCGTGAGGGCGATCCGCGCCTCGGTGGAGAGCACCGGGTGGCAGGCCGTGAAGATCAGGCTGAGCAGGTCGTCGCCGATGTCGTCGTCGAGGGCGGCGTCGAGATCCGGCTCCGCCGAGACCTCGATCTCGCGCCCGATCTCGGCGTACTTGCGCTCGAGGACCTTGCTGCGGCGCAGGCGGTCGATCGCCTGGTGCTTCGCGGTGGCCATGAGCCAGGCGCCCGGGTTGTCCGGGACGCCCGACTCGGGCCACTGCTCCAGCGCCGCGACCAGCGCGTCCTGCGCCAGGTCCTCGGCGAGGCCGACGTCGCGCACCATCCGGGCGAGCCCGGCGATCAGCCGGGCCGCCTCGATCCGCCAGACGGCGTCGATCGCGCGGTGGACGTCGGCGGCCGCCACGGTGCCTACTGGTTGCCGGCGGTCTGCGCGCGGATCCGCTCCTCCTGCTCGCGCAGCTCCGGCGTGAACTCCTCGCCGAAGTCGTCGGCCTCGAAGACCGGCCGGATCTCGACCGTGCCTTCCTGGAAGGGTGAGCGCTTGAGCCACTCGACCGCCTCGTCCATCGACCGCACCTGGAGCAGCCAGAAGCCGGCGAGCAGCTCCTTGGTCTCCGTGAACGGGCCGTCGACGACCTTGCGCTCGGGGTACTCGATCCGCACGCCCTTGGACGACGGATGCAGACCCTCGCCGGCGAGCATGACGCCCGCGTTCACGAGCTCCTCGTTGAACTTGCCCATCTCCGCGAGCTCGTGCTCGCTCGGCATGACGCCCGCCTCGGACTGCTCGCTCGCCTTCACCAGAACCATGACCCTCATCGTGATGCCTCCTCGGCTTCGTTGGTTTCCACTCTCGTTGCGTACGTCGAACGAGCAGCGGCGAAATCGACACGGCGGACGAAATCGTCCTCGATCGCCTCGCCCGTAGGCTCTCGGCGCATGGCCCACGGTACGCACGACTTCGAGGACGACCCGCGCAACGCGCGCATCCTCGTCTGGGTCGACGGGCAGCTCGTGCCGCGCGAGCGGGCCGTCGTGTCGGTGTTCGACGCCGGCTTCGTCCTCGGCGACGGGGTGTGGGAGGGGCTGCGCGTACGCGGCGGGCATCCGGCGTTCCTCGAGCGCCACCTCGACCGCCTCTTCGAGGGCGCGAAGGCCATCATGCTCGACGTCGGCCGCACTCGCGAGGAGCTGACCGAGGCGATCTACGCGACGCTGCGGGCCAACGACATGACCGACGGCGTGCACGTGCGGCTGATGGTCACCCGCGGCGTCAAGCGCACGCCCTACCAGGACCCGCGCGTGACGATCGGCCCCGCGACG
>DASZDF010000711.1:0-1527 GCA_035942275.1 Solirubrobacteraceae bacterium
CGAAGGGACGGGAATGGGCCCGGGGCTCGTCCATATATTCGGCCAGAGGCCGCCTCAGGATGAGCGCTCGGGGTCGGATCGCGGGCAAGTCACCAGTCTACAACGCCCCCTTCCCCCCTCCCGGAGGGTCGAAGCGCTCCCACGCCCACGTCGTGAGCTCGTGTCGGGTCGAGAGCTGGAGCTTGCGCAGAACCGAGGAGACATGGGCCTCGACGGTCTTCACGGAGATGCCCAGGCGCTGCCCGATCTCCTTGTAGAGGTAGCCCCGCGCGATGTGCTGGATGACCTCCTTCTCGCGCGGCGTGAGGGTGTCGACGTCGGGCTCGCTTGGCGCGTTGAAAGCGTCGAGGACGAACCCCGCGAGGCGCGGGGAGAAGACGGCGTCGCCGTCGTGCACGCGCTCGATCGCGTCGACGAGGTCGTCCGGCGCGATCGACTTCGTCACGTAGCCGCGGGCGCCCGCCCGGATGACCGCGATGACGTCGCGCGGGTCGTCGGAGACGCTCAGCGCGAGGAAGCGCGTGCGCTCGCTGCGGCGGATGACCTCCGCCCCGCCTCCGTCGGGCATGTGCACGTCGAGCAGCACCACGTCAGGACTGTTCGACGCGATCTGCTCCACCGCCTCCTCGACGGAGCCCGCCTCGCCGACTATGTCGACCCGGCCCGACAGCTCCGCGCGCACCCCGCTGCGGAACAGCGCGTGGTCGTCGACGATCACGACCCTCAGAGGCACAGCTCGACCTCGGTGCCGCCGCCCGGCGCCTCCCTGATCTCCGCGCGGCCCCCGTTGCGCTCCATCCGGCCGACGACCGAGTCCCTCACGCCGCGGCGGTCGGGAGCGATCGCGGCCGGGTCGAAGCCGGGGCCGCGGTCGCGGACGAAGACGGTGGTCGCGTCGGCGCGCGCCTCGACGAAGACGGAGACGGGCGCGCCGCCGCCGTGCTTGGCGGCGTTGGTCATCGCCTCGCGCGCGGCGGCGACGAGCGCCTCGTGCGCCACCACCTCCCTCTCACCGGAGGCGACAACCTCGATCGGCACACCGTGCGCGCTCTCCACCTCTCCCGCGACCCTCTCCAGCGCCGCCACGACGCTGCCCGGTTGCTCGGTCCGCCCGCTCAGCCACGCTCGCAGCTCGCGCTCCTGGCGGCGCGCGAGCGCCGCGACCTGCGCCGGGTCGTCGGCGCGCTTCTGCACGAGCGCGAGCGTCTGGAGCACCGAGTCGTGGAGGTGCGCGGAGATCTCGGCGCGCTCCTGCTGCTGGACGCGCTCGCGGGCCAGGCGGAAGAGGAACGGCCCGAAGATCACGCCGAGAACGACCGCGACGACGATCGCGCCGAGCGCCGCGTCGCGGGCGGCGCCGAGCGCGCCGGTGACCTGGAGGAAGACGAACGCCGCGGCGAGGACGAGCGCGATCCCGACGCCGGTGCGGCTGACGTCGGGGAGGGAGAGCGGCGGGCGCTCCGTCGCGGCGGCCCGCGGCGTGGCGGCCGCGGCCGCGGCCCGCGTCTGCGACTGGCGCCACAGCAG
>DASZDF010000712.1:0-2393 GCA_035942275.1 Solirubrobacteraceae bacterium
GCCTGGCACCTCGCGGCCGCGGCGACCGCGCCCGACGAGGACGTCGCGGCGGCGCTGGAGGAGGAGGCGCGCCGGGTGTGGCTGCGCGGCGGCTACATCTCGTCGGCGCGGACCCGCGTACGCGCCGCCGACATGACGCCCGACGCCGCCGGCCGCGTCGAGCGGCTGCTCGAGGCGGTGGGCGACTTCGAGCTCGGCGGGAGCTTCGAGGAGGCCGAGCGCGTGCTCGCCGACGCCCGCTCGCACACGGAGGATCCCGCGACGCTCGCGCGCATCCGCGGCGTCGAGGCGAGCCTGCTGCTGCGGCGCGGGCACGCGCGCGAGGCGCGCGAGGCGCTGCTCGCGCAGGCGCGGTTCCTCGCCGACCGGCTGCCGACCGCGTCCGCGCGGTTCTTCCTCCAGAGCGCGTTCGCGAGCATGACGAACGCCGAGGTCGAGACGTGGGAGGAGCACGCGCGGTCGGCGCTCGCCGTGGTGCCGGAGAGCGAGGCGAGGACGCGGCTGGTCGGCCAGGCGATGCTGGCCGCGGCGCTCGTCGCGACGTCGCGGCTCGACGAGGCGGAGCCGCTGGTCGGCGCCGTGACGGAGCGGCTGCTCGGCGGCGAGGAGCCGATCGGCGGGGCCGTCGAGGTCTACGCGCTCATGGCGCGGTCGCTGATCTGGATCGAGCGGTTCTCCGAGGCGCGGGAGATCCTCGAGCGGCTGGACCGCGACGCCCGGCGGCTGAACGTGATCGCCGGCCTCCCCTACATCCTCAACATGCGCGCGTCGCTCGAGACGCACGTCGGGCGCTGGAGCGCGGCCGAGGTGGCGGTCGAGGAGCAGGTCTCGCTCGCGCGCGACACCGGCGACGACCTCTTCCTGCACGCGGGGCTGTCGACGCGGGCGTGGCTCGCGGCGGTGAGGGGCGACGAGGAGGCGTGCGTCACGGCGGCGCAGGCGGCGCTCGGCGGCGCCACCGACCTGAACCTCTCGATCACCGTCTGGTCGCACTACTCGCTCGGCCTGCTCGCGCTGGGGCGCGGCGACATGGAGACCGCGGTGCACGAGCTCGGCTGGATGGCCGACCGCGCCGGCTTCCCGGAGCCGGGCAGCCGTCCGTGGGAGCCGGACCTGATCGAGGCGCTCGTGCGGGCCGGGGACCCCGACCGCGCTGGTGAGCGGCTCGACGCGTGGGAGGCGGTCGCGACGCGCACCGGACGCCGGCTCGCGCTCGCGACCGCGGCGCGCTGCCGCGGCCTCCTCGTCGCCGACGAGGAGATCGACGCGGCGTTCGGCAGCGCGATGGAGCTCCACGAGCAGGTGCCGAACCCGTTCCAGCGCGCCCGGACGCTGTACTGCCTCGGTGAGCGCCTGCGCCGGGCGCGCCGCCGGGCCGACGCCCGCGCGCCCCTGCGCGACGCGCTCGCGATCTTCGAGCGGCTCGGCGCGCAGGACTGGGCGGCGAAGTCGCGGACCGAGCTGCGGGCGACGGGCGGCATGGTCCCGATCCAGGCGCGGGAGGAGCTCGAGGACCTGACGCCGCACGAGCTCCAGGTCGCGCTGCTCGTCGCGGAGGGAAGGACGAACCGCGAGGTCGCCGCCGCGCTCTTCCTGGCCCCGAAGACGATCGAGCACCACCTCTCGGCGATCTTCCGCAAGCTCGACGTCAGCCGCCGAACGGAGCTAGCCCGCGTCTTCGCGGCCGAGCTCGGCAACCACTGAGCGCACGCTGTCTAGTATCGGTTCGTCACCGACGGAGGAGGACGCCATGGGCGTCGTCGATCACTACGAGGACTTCTACGCGAGCCACGACCACATGCCGGGCAGCAGCCGGACGATGCGCGTCAAGGGGACGGTCGTGTTCGCGAGGGGCGGAGCCACCGCCGAGCTTCGCGAGCACGAGGGGAACCCCGGGATCAACCCCCAGATGCTGCCCCTCGACCTCGTGCTCACGCCGCCCGGGTACGACGCCCCCACGACGCCGGCGCTGCACCCGGTGCCCGTCGAGTGGTCGGTCGACGACCCGTCGATCGAGTACCGGCAGGTCCAGTTCTTCGTCGTGGGCACGGACGACGAGCCGCCGCCGGTCATCGACGTCGAGCATCCGGAGTAGATCCGCCCGCCTACGGCCGGCCGGGGCGCTTCGGCGGAGCGGGAACGAGGCCGAACTCCCCGCCGGGCTCGGGCTTCGCGTCGCTTCGTCTCCCGTCGGGCGCGCGTGGGGCCTCGGGCGGAGGCGAGGTCGGCGGGGGTCGCTCCGCGCGCCCGTCCGCCTCCGGCGCGAACGCGGCGTCCGGCGGTGCCTCGTCGCGCGGCTCGTCGTGCGGGCTGGAGGGGGAGGCGTCGCCGGTCGTGCTCGCGGCGGCGCTCGCGGTCGGCGGCCGCTCGACGCCGGACGGCTGGGGCTGAAG
>DASZDF010000713.1:0-5500 GCA_035942275.1 Solirubrobacteraceae bacterium
GTCCAGCGTCTCGTGCCGGAAGCGCAGGCTGCGGTACGGCAGCCGCCCGTAGCGGAACCCGAAGAACTCGTCGATCGGACCGGTCCATACGAGGTGCCCGTACTCCACCTCGTCGCGCACGTCCGCGTAGCTCGTCTGCACGCGCACCTCGATGTTCGGGTGGTCGAGGATGCGCTCGAACATCCGCGTGTAGCCCTCGGCCGGCATCTGCTGGAACGTGTCGGTGAAGTAGCGGTCGTCGGTGTTGGTGCGGGTGGGGATCCGCGCGCACACCGACGCGTGCAGCTCGCTCGGGTCGCGCTGCCACTGCTTGCGCGTGTAGCCGCGGAAGAACAGCTCGTACAGCTCGCGGCCGACCTTCGCGACGACCGCGTCCTCGGAGGTCTTCATCAGCTCGACCGGCTCACGGCGCTCGGCGTAGAAGGCCTCGACCTCCTCGTCGGTCTTCAGGTCGAGCCCGTAGAGCATGTTGATCGTCGTGCGGTTGATCGGCATCGGCACGAGGAGGTCGTCGCGCACGCGGGTGACCACGCGGTGCTCGTACGGGCGCCACTCGGTGAACCGCGACAGGTACTCCACGACCGGCATGTGGTTCGTGTGGAAGATGTGCGGCCCGTAGCGGTGCACCAGGACGCCGTGATCGTCGAGGTAGTCGTAGGCGTTGCCGGCGATGTGGTCGCGCCGGTCGACGACGAGCACGCGCTGCCCCAGCTCGGTCGCGAGGCGCTCGGCCATGATCGAGCCGGCGTAGCCGGCACCGACGATGAGGGTGTTGTACGCGTCGCTCATCGGGACGGTCAACGAGGGTATCCACAGAGAGTTCCGACAAGGGGGCTACCATCCCTGCGGGCTCGCGCGACTTCTTCCGCGATCCACCGTTCTCGCTGTGTCGTGAGCACCACGCAGGCCACACCCGCCGCGCTGCCGCACCCCGGCGCTTCCTCGGAGCCGATCGTGTCGGTCGTCATCCCGTGCCTGAACGAGGAGGCGAACATCGAGGAGTGCGTCACGCGCGCGCTCGCCGTGCTCACCGAGAACGGCCTCGACGGCGAGGTCATCGTCGCCGACAACGCTTCCGAGGACCGCAGCGCCGAGCTGGCCGAGGCGGCCGGCGCGCGCGTTGTCTCCGAGCCGCGGCGCGGCTACGGCTCCGCCTACCTGGCGGGGCTCTCCGCCGCGCGCGGGCGGTACATCGTCATGGCCGACGCCGACCTGACGTACGACTGGGCGGAGATCCCCCGCTTCGTCGCCGAGCTCGAGGACGGCGGCCAGCTCGTGATCGGCGACCGCATGGACAACATCCACCCCGGCGCGATGCCGTGGCTGCACCGCTACGTCGGCAACCCGATCCTCACCGGCGTGCTGAACCTCTTCTTCCGCACCGGCGTCAACGACGCCCACTGCGGGATGCGCGCGGTGCGCCGCGAGGTGCTGCCGCAGCTCGACCTGCGCACGACCGGGATGGAGTTCGCGTCGGAGATGGTCATCCGCGCGGCGAAGGAGGGGCTGGAGATCCGCCAGTTCCCGATCGAGTACCACCCGCGCGGCGGGGAGTCCAAGCTGTCGAGCTTCAGCGACGGCTGGCGCCACCTGCGCTTCCTGCTCGTCCACTCGCCGACGCACCTCTTCGTCGTGCCGGGCGTCGCGCTCGTCGTCGTCGGCGTGATCGCGGCGATCATCTCGCTCACCGGCATCGAGATCCTCGGGCGCGAGTGGCAGCTGCACGCCATGGTCGCGGCGGCGCTCGCGATCATCGTCGGCACGCAGGTGGTCGCGCTCGGCCTGTGCGCGCACGCGTACGGGACCTACTTCCTCGGCGAGAAGGACCCGTGGTTCGACCGCATGCGCGCCCGCTTCCGGCTCGAGCACGGGCTGATGCTCGGCGGGACGACCGCGTTCGTCGGCCTCGTCATCGCCGCCGTCATCGTCATCGAGTGGATCGACCGCGGGTTCGGCGAGCTCTCCGAGGAGCGGCTGATGGTCGGGGCGGCGACGCTGATCATCGTCGGCGTCCAGGTCTTCTTCTCCTCGTTCCTGCTCAGCATCCTCGGGCTGCGCCGGGCGCGCTGAGGTGCTGGTCGCCGAGCGCACCCGGGCGCGGGCGCGCCTGGATCGCGAGGTGGCGCCGGCCGGGCTGCTCGTGGCCGGGGCGCTCGCGGTCGCGCTCGTCGCGGTCGTCACCGGCCTTCAGGTGACGATCGCCGCGCTCGACGAGACCGTCTACAAGTTCGCCGCCGTCCAGCACGCGAACGACTTCCCGCTGGGGCCGCTGCACGAGAACACCTCGCGCGGGATCGCGCGGCTGTACTCGCTCGTCGTCTCGCCGCTCTTCTGGCTCTTCGACGGCGACGTCGCCGTGCGGATGGCCCGGGCGCTCAACGGCGTCTTCTTCGCCGCGACCGCGATCCCGGTCGCGCTGCTCGCCCGCCGCGTGACGCCGTCGCGCCGCGGCGCGAGCGCGGCGGGCGTCCTCGCCGTCGCGGTGCCGTGGCTGACGCTCGCGACGATCATGTTCTCCGAGTCGCTCGCGTACCTGCTGTTCGCGTGCGCGGCGCTGGCGATGCTGCGGGCGCTCGAGGAGCCGAGCTGGAAGCGCGACCTGCTCGTGATCGGGCTGATCGCCGCGCTCGTCTTCACGCGCGTGCAGTTCGTCGTCCTCGCGCCGGCGTGGGTCGCCTTCCTGCTCGTCTGGGAACGCCACCGCTGGCGGAGCTTCCCGGTCACGGCCGGCCTGACCGGCGCGGCGGTCGCCGGCGCGGTCGCGCTGCTCGCCGTCGGCGTGCTGAGCGGCCGGCTGCGCGACCTCGCGGGCCCGTACTACGACATCGCCAACCGCGACGGCGTGCCCGGCAACTTCGGGCTCGGCCTGCTGTGGGAGGTCGAGATGCTCGCGCTCGGCGTCGGGCTGCTGCCGGCGATCCTCGCCGCCGCCTGGTTCCAGCGCGCGCTCGCGCGGCGCGACGGCGCGGACGCGTTCCGCTTCGCGGCGCTGGCGCTGACGCTCGTCGCCTTCCTCTTCGCCGGGACGCTGTGGGCGCAGGGCGGGTGGCTCGACTACCGCTCCGAGGAGCGGTACTTCATCTACGCGGTGCCGTTCCTGTGGATCGGCGCGGTGGCGGCGCTCGAGCGCGGCGAGGTCGCGGTGCGCCAGATCGTCGTCGGCGGCATCGCGCTCTCGTTCGTCCTCTTCACGGTGCCGATCGCCGTGCAGGCCACCGGCGAGCAGGCGTTCCTCGGGCCGGTGAGCATGTCCGCCGGCCACGCGCTGCCGCGCATCGAGCGCGACGTCGGCGAGGCGCTCGGCCTGACCGGCGCGCTGAGCAGCCGCGACCTGCTCGGCCTCGTCGTGCTCCTGCTCGCCGGCGTCGCCGCCCTCGTGTGGCGCCGCGGCCCCCGCGCGCGCTGGCTGGCGCTCGTCCCGGCGATCGCGCTGCAGCTGTTCGTCGCCGGCTACGCGTTCTCCGGCGTCTACGGGAAGCTCCAGGACATCGGCAGCCTCACGCCCGACGTGCCGTTCGCGGACCTCGGCTGGGTGGACCGCGCGACGCCGGGAGGGGAGCGGGTTCCGCTCGTCGACAACCAGTCGGAGGGCCGCGAGGGCTACCAGCGCAACACGGTCTTCTGGAACGACGAGGTCGAGGACATCTACACGCTCGGGCCGATGCGCATGGCCACGCCCGGGTTCCCGGTCTTCACGCTGCCGATCAAGGCCGTCGACGTCTTCGCCGACCTCCGCCTCACGGTCCCGCTGCCCGAGCATGCGGTGACCGCCGTCAACTCGCCGCTCTGGCAGGTCGCGGGCGAGACCGTCCGCAAGTCGCCCGACGGCGGGCTCGCGCTGATCCGTCCCGCCGACCCGCCGCGGGTCACCTGGATGGCGGAGGGTGTCGACACCGACGGCCAGGTCGTCAAGGGCGTCGACCTGAGGGTCGCCGGCGGGCACCGCGTGAAGATGCTCGTGCGCGCGCCGATCGAGGACGGCCAGCTCGGCAAGGTCGAGGTGAGCCTCGGGGGGAGGACGAGCGAGGTCGCATTCGCCGAGGGCGAGCCGTCGGAGCGCGAGCTCTCGTTCGACGCGTGCGACAGCGTCGCGGTGGTGTCGGGTCGCATCGAGCTGCTGAACGCCGCGCACGTCGGCGACAACCGCTTCAGCGGCGCGCGGCTCATGTGGGTCGCGCTCGAGCCGTGCTGAGCCCGCAGCGGCCGGTCAGCGCCGCTCGCGCCAGACGCTGAGCGCGAAGACGCCCGCCACGACGAGCGGCGAGCCGAAGATGAGCAGCACGACCGGCCAGAGCAGCCACTCCGGGGCGAGACCGCCGGTCATCGACGCGGCGCGCTCGACCAGCTCGCCTCGGCGCGCGCGCAGCGAGCGCAGCTCGCGCTCGAACAGGACGAGCTCGAGCTCCTCGTCCGGTCGTGGCCTGCCGTTGAGGCTCGTCTCGACGATCGTCAGCGAGCGCCCCTCCGCGTTGCCGATGAGCTGCACGGGCGTGGGCCCGCGGTTGCGCCAGCAGAACCGGCCGGTCACCTCGCGGCCGGGCGTCGCGAACTCGGCGTTGACGGTGCCCTCGACCTGCACCGGCAGCGGCTCGGTCGTCGTCGACGCGTAGTAGCCGGGCGCCGTCGCCTCCAGCGTGACGCGCGGGCCCGGCGCGCGGGGCGCGCGCATGCGGAAGCGGGCCCGGCCCGTGTCGGCGTAGAAGGTCACCGGCTCGTTGCACGCGACGTCGCCCTTGCGCAGCAGCAGGACGGCGCGCGTGAAGAGCGGCGCCAGCGCCGGCGAGGACGTGGTCGCGTCGCGCGCGTCGCGCGCGTGCTCCCACGCGCCCTGCCCGTGCACGGCGGCGACGAGGAGCACCGACACGGCGGCCAGGACGGTGAGCGCGATGCGGGCGCGCCTAGCCAAGGAAGCGCTCCACCCCGAGCCCGAGGATCGCGATCGAGTGCAGCGCGGCGAGCGAGAGCGCGGCGCCGGCGAGCGGGACGCCGAGCCACCGCGGCAGCGACGTGGCGACGAACGCGATCGCCGCGCCCATCAGCGCGATCCCGGGCAGCAGGTAGCGGCCGGTGATGACCACGCCGCCGCCGGCCTTGATCGACGTGTAGCTGACGAGGTGCAGCAGCGCGACGATCCCGAGGAGCATCAGGACGCACACCGCGGCGGCGGGCCAGCGGGCGCGCACGGTCCGCCAGCGCAGGGCGGCCGTCGTCCACACCGCGACGAGTCCGAGCCAGGCGCCGATCTGGATCGCGTCGTAGGCCTCGTTGGGCAGGTCGATCTCGAGGTTCACCGCGCCGCCGAAGAAGCGGCTGATGAACATCTGGCGGTAGCCGTAGCCCTGGCCGACCGACGCCTCGAGGAAGTCGAACTTCGGGAAGTAGAACTGCCAGACGTAGGAGACGAACTCCATCGGCACGAACGTCCCCGCGGCGGGCGCCGCCCCGCCGAACGCCGCCCCGCCGGCGTGGCCGCGCGTCCACGCCGCGCCGAGCGCCACCG
>DASZDF010000714.1:0-3689 GCA_035942275.1 Solirubrobacteraceae bacterium
CTGGTCGAGCTCCTCGACCGGAGCGGGCAGCAGCAGGACGGCGATCGGGTCGCGGGCCATCAGCCGGTCGTCAGCAGCGTCCACATCCGGCCGAGCAGCTCCTGGCTCTCGACGTCGCTCGACAGGCGCGTCGCGAAGCCGCGGATCCCCGGGCGGATCACGAGGCCCTGGCCGTAGCGGACGGCGACGATGGCCGGCGGCTCGCCGGTCGGGCCCGCGGTCGAGAGCGCGCGCGCCTCGCCGCCGACGTCGAGCGTCGGCTCCCACGCCTCGACGCCGGTGAAGAGCCCCTCGCCGCCCGCGAAGAGCTGGAGCTGCGGGTCGTCGTCGCGGATCGTGAGGTCCACCGGCTGGTCGTCGCGCAGCTCGCCGAGGCGGGCGCCGAAGAGGTCGCTGCGCTCGGGCGCGCCCGGCCGGTCCAGCCGGCCGCCGGTCATGTCGACGTCGCGCCGCAGCGAGTCGATCCCCAGCGAGACGAGGGTGTGCCCGTCGCCCGCGGCGAACGCGCGCAGCCGGCGCCGGACGTCCTCGGTCAGCCAGACCGTGTCGCCGGCGAGCAGCACGCCGCGATGGCGCTCGATCTGCGGGCCGCGGCGCACCGCGAGCGCGACGTCGGTCGTCAGGTCGTAGCGCAGGCCGGTGCGGTCGAGGTGGGCGAGCAGCGGCGCCTCGCTCTCGGTCAGCCCCTGCGGGAGGCCGTCCCCGGCGAACACCCGGTCGACCTTCGCCGGGCCGCCCAGCTCGAGCGTGTTCGGCAGGCCGTCGCCGTCGTCGTCGACGGGGTTGCGGCCCTGCCACGTCGTTGCGGGGAGGACGACGAGCACGCGGTTGTCCTTGCGGTCGTCGACCGCGAGCGGGACGCGCGCCTGGCGGTCGCGCGTGTTCACCTCGTAGAGGAAGAGCCCGGACTTGCCGTTCGGCGGGCGCACGCGGAACGCGCCGCCGCTCGAGTGGCGCCCGCGGCGGCTGGGCAGCGGCGAGCCGACGCGCCGCAGCGTCCAGCGCCAGGCAGCGCCGCGCGAGTCGACTCCCACGTCCGCCCCCTCGCCGGCCTTGATCGGCACCACCGGCGGCTGGAGGCCGAGGTAGCGGATCGTGATGCCGGCGCGGCCGGCGATGCGCGCGCCGCGGCGCAGGCGGAGCGGGCGCGGCGCGTTCGAGCCGATGTTGCCGGCGCGGTCGCGGGAGCGCACGACGACCGCGAACGTCCCCGGGGCGAGGCGTCGCCCTTCCTCGTTGCGGCCGTCCCAGGTCGTGACGCCGCCCTCCTTCGGCGCCAGCGTCCGCACCAGCCGCGGGCCGCGGTCGGTCCGCCACACCTCGACCTCGACCTGCCTGCCGGGGGCGCGGAAGCGGATCTGGGCGGGCGCCCCGTCGCGACGCGGCAGCAGCTCCGGGCCGTCGCCGGCCTCGGGCCCGATGTCGACGACGCGCGGCCGCGGCGGCGTCGTGTCGAGCAGGACGCTGCGGCGCAGAGTGACCGTGCGGCCCTGGCGCTCGAGCGTGAGGCGGACGCGGTAGCGGCCGTCCGGCGCGCGCTCACCGTCGTCGGTGATCCCGTCCCACGCCACGCGCGCCTGCCGCCACTTCGTGATGCTCAGGTCCTCGGCGACGGTCGCGACGGGGTCGCCCTCGTCGTCGATGACCGTCGCGCGCACCTCGTCGTCCTCGCTCAGCGTGAACGAGATCCGCATCCGGTCGAAGCGGCTGTCCTGGTTGGGGCTGAAGACGGTCGCGCCCATGATGCGCTGCACGACCGACGGCTCGTTCTTGAGCCGCTGGGCGACGAGGAAGGCGGCGAAGGTGGCGACGACGAGCGCGGCGAAGACGCCGCCGGCCAGGCGCGTCACAGCCGGATGAGCTCCGCGTTCGGCACACGCCACTCGTGGTAGGTCTCGAGCCCGCGCCGGTGCGTGTGCGCGAGCGCGCAGCGCACCACGCCGCGGTGGCAGACCACGAGGGCGGGCAGGACGCCGCGCTGGGTGATGTCGACGAGGGCGGCGACGACGCGCTCCTGCTGCTCGGCGAACGACTCGCCGCCGGGGAACCGGAAGCCGGGGCCGGCGCTGCGGAACGCGGCCCAGCCCTGCGGGTCGTCGCGCTCGACGTCGTCCTTCAGGCGGTCCTGCCACTCGCCGACGTCGACCTCCTTGAGGCGATCGTCGGGATGCGGCTCGAGGCCGAGGCGCTCCCCCACGATGTCCGCCGTCTCGCGGGCGCGGACCAGCGGGCTCGTGTAGAGGGCGGCGATCGGCTCGTTCGCGGCCTCGTCGGCGAGCTTGCGCGCCTGCTCGCGGCCGGTGTCGTTGAGGGCGACGTCCTTCTGGCCCTGGAAGCGCCGGTCGCGGTTCTCCTTCGTCTCGCCGTGACGGGCGAGCAGGATCACGACGTGGCGTCCATGGTGTCGCTGCGCAGGCCGAGGCGCATGGTCTCGAGCGAGAGGACGTCGCCCGGCGCGATGTTGCCGAGGTTGACGTCGGGGCCGAAGCGCTTGAGGAGGTGGACCTGCTGGTCCTTCTGCGGGGCCTCGAAGACGAGCCGGGCCGGGTCGATCGCGTGGGCGATCTCGTCGATCAGGCCCTCCCTGAGCTCGCCGTCGAGCCGGGCGATCCCGGCGGTGCCGGACTCGCGGGCCTCGCAGATGACCTTCCAGGCGCCCGCCTCGAGCTCGGCCTCGATCTGCTCGACCCAGCGGTACGGGGCCATGACGTGGGCGGCGTCCTTCGACCCGACCTCGCTGAGGACGGTGAAGCTGTCGGAGAGCTTCGTGATGAGGGCGACCTTGCGGTCGCGGTCGAGCGTGATCGTGCCGTCGGAGACCTCGACGTGGCGGATCTGGAGGCGGTCGAGCCACGTCGCCAGCTCGTCGACGCGGCCCTGCTGGATGGCGAGCTCGGTCAGCGTCCCGCCGAGGACGACCGGGATGCCGTGCTCGCGGTAGCGGGCGAGCTTCGGCTCGAGGTTCGCGGTGGCGAGCGCCGTGCCCCAGCCGAGCTTGACGATGTCGACGCTGGCGCCCGCGACCTCGACGAGCCCGTCGACCTCGGCGATGCTGAGGCCGCGGTCGAGGACGTGCGTGAGGCCCTGCTCGCGCGGCTTGACGGCGCGCGCGGGAAGGTCGAGGGGCAGCCCCGCCACCGTCCGTCCCTGCGCTCCTACTGCTGGCTCTGGTCGGCGCCGACGATGACGACGACGCGCGCGCGGCTCTGGGTCAGCGTGCGGGTGTTCTGGTCGAGGACGTCGAGCGCGTCGCTGCCGACGTCGATGACCTTCGCGACCGCGCGCGCCTCGTCGCGGGCGCCCTCGACGAACATGACGACCGTCGCCGAGCGGTTCTGCTCCACGGCGTTCGTCACGAGGTCCTCGGGGACCTCGAAGCCGCTCTCCTCGATCCTGGTCGCGACGCGCTTCGCAAGGCCGGGGACGGACGTGCCGTTGAGGACGGCGACCGTGGTGTCGCCCGGGGGCGTCGGCTCCTCCGCGGTCGTGCTGCTCGGCGCGGGCCTGACGATGTTCGGCTCCTGCGTCTGCGCCGGCTGCGGGTCGTCCCCGCCGCCGCCCACGGCGACGACCACGCCCACGACGAGGAGCACGACGGCACCCACGAGCGCGATGATCGGCCACCGGATCCCGGACGCCGGGCCGCCGGGGCGCCCGCCGGCGCGGGGCGGGACGGTCGTGGAGGGGAC
>DASZDF010000715.1:0-4076 GCA_035942275.1 Solirubrobacteraceae bacterium
CGGCGCTTCAGCGCCTCGGTCAGCTCGCGCGTGTTGTTCGAGGTGAGGACGACGACGGGGTGCGTGCGCGCCTCGACGCGGCCCAGCTCGGGGATCGAGATCTGGAAGTCGGACAGGACCTCGAGGAGCATCGCCTCGAACTCCTGGTCGGTCTTGTCGATCTCGTCGATCAGGAGCACGACCGGATCGACCGACGCGATCGCCGTCATCAGCGGGCGCTCGAGCAGGAACTCCGGCCCGAAGATGTCCTCCTGGACCTCCTCCCACCCCGTCCCCTGGGCCTCGGCCTGGATGCGCAGGAGCTGCTTGCGGTAGTTCCACTCGTACAGCGCCTTCGCCTCGTCGAGGCCCTCGTAGCACTGGAGGCGCACGAGCTCGCGGTCCAGGTAGCGGCTGAGCGCCTTGGCCAGCTCGGTCTTGCCGACGCCGGCCGGTCCCTCGACGAGGACGGGCTTGCCGAGCTTCGTCGCGAGGAACCCCACGAGGGCGGCCGACCCGCTCGGCAGGTACCCCGCGGAGCGCAGGCCCTGGTCGACGTCGGCGACGGTGGTGGGGCCGGCCATGGTCGACTGATGATAGGACGGGGGGCCGCATGGTCCTCGCCGCCACCGACACCATCCCCGCCGCGCCCGTCCTGATCTTCATGGCCTTCGGCGTGCTGATGGCGATCGTCGGCCACGCGTCGAAGTCCCGGGCGCTGATCGTCACCGGCATAGTGATCCTCTTCCTGGCGACCGCGGGCATGGTCGTCGGCGCGTACGTCGCCTACTAGCGCGGCGAGACCGACATCCGCGAGAAGCGCGACCCGAAGGAGCCGGGCTTCTAGAGCTCGCAGTCGCTGTCGGCCTGTCGCGCGAGGAGGGGTGCCGACGCGCCCCGGGGCGCGGCGACCACCTCGAGCTCGTCTGTGCTCGCCAGCCGGCCGGCCGTGTCGAGACAGGTCACGTCAACCGCCGCGCGATCGACCTCGACGGCCGCGACGACCGATCGGCCGTCGAGGAAGACCGCCAGCGCGTGAGGACGCGGAGGGTCGCCACCGGGTTCGTCGAGTCCGTCGACGCGTCCCGACACCGCCGCCACGACGCGGTGCGGCGTGAGTGGCGCGAAGACCTGCAGCCGATTCCACGATCCCTCGTACAGCTCCGTCGCGGCGATCCGGCCGCCGGGCGCCGTGTCATACGCGCGGCGAAGCTGCGAGATCATCCGCTCGTCGTCATGCGGACGCGGCTCAAGCAACACGGCCGCGGCGCCACTCGCGCATCCGACCCCGGCGACGAGCGCCGTCACCTTCAGGAACCGCAGGAGCGCCCCGCCGCGGTGGGGCCTACGCGGCCTCCGGCTCTTCGGTGGCCGCGACGTTCGCGACCTCTGCCGAGGCGACCTCGTAGTCGGCACCGCGCTCCACCATCCTGTCGTGCACCTCGTGCTTGCGCTCCGCGGCATCCTTGCTGCTCTGGATGATCGCGTCGAGCAGCTCACCCGGCGAACGCTCCTGCGTCGTCTCCGGCGGCTCCTCGCGGTTGAGGAAGGCGAACAGGCCCATGACACCGATCATGGTAGACGCATCGGCGGTCGTCATCGCGGGCTTTCGTCGCGAGGACGCATCGGCAGCAGATTGCTGAACGCGGTACCCGCGAAGCACGCCAGGGCGACGAGAAGGAGCCACGTCCAGAGCAGCTCTCGCGTCGACTGCTGAAGCCCCGCGAGCAGAAGGCCGCCGCCGGCCACGGCGCAGCCTGCGGCGACGAGTAGCATCGCGCGAACGCCGATGAGCAGCGAGCTGACCAGAGCATGCTCCCCCGGCCGGACGACGTAGGCCGCGAGGACCCCGGGCACGAGGAGCAGCAGCGTGGCCGCCGCCTCCACCTGACCCGCGAGCTGCTCCAGGCGCAGACGTCCGCCGGCGAGGAGGGCCGCCGCGAGGGCGCACGTGACGACCGCGGAGTGCAGGAGTCCCGATCGCCGGGCGCGCAGCTCGACGCGGAGCTCCGGCGCTTCGTACTGGGGGTCCGCGTTCACCAGGTGCAGGTGCGTCCTACCTCCGGGGTTGAACTCGTTGTCGGCCGCGTCGGGGTCCGCGCCGGCGCGCGCGCTGGCGGTGAGGATCTCGGCGTCCGCGGGCGCGAGCACCTCGGCGTGGTAGCTCGCGGCCCTCGCCGCGCCGGGGATCTTGAAGTCGACCTGGCTCGGCGCCCAGCCCATGCTTCGACGCAGCCAACGCCGGCGGCCCTCGCGGGGGTCGAACCCCTCCTCGTAGCCCAGCTTGACGATGCGCCGCCGGGAGGTTCCGTCCTTGACGTGCGGCGTCAGGAGGACGAAGCCCGCGGCAAGCTCCTCGAGCAGCCGGGTGAAGGCGGTGTCAGCGCCGAGCACCCGGATCTCCGCCACGGCAGGAGCGAGCGGGCCGGTGGCGGCATCGCGCGGGCGCTCCTCCAGGACCCGCTTCGCGACGCGAGCGAGTTGGTCGTCGCTGAGCTTGGCCGCGGGATCGAAGGCCTTGACCACCGTGGCTGCGGCCTTCGCGTCCGACGCGGCGACGTACCGGAGGACCGCCATCGTGACCGGATGTGCGTCGTGCCTGAGCACGCTTCGTGCGGACGCCCTGAGGGTGGCGGTGGCCAGCCGCACGTTGTCGGGGGTCGAGAGAGCCGGGAGTGCCTGTCCCTCCTCGCCCCGAAGATCGAACGCGCGGAGCTTCTTCTTCGCCAGGACGGTGATCGGCACGGCGGTCAGCGCCCGATCGACGTCGTGATCCATCACGCGCGCAGGGAGCACGATGTCGACCGTCATCCGGCGCAGGACGGTGCGGTCGTCGAGCAGCTCGAAGCGCTCGGCGCGACGCCGCACCCACCGGCGGTGCGTCAGGAGCCACCACAGGATCTCGCCTTCGGCGTGGGGCGGCACCGGCGGAGGCTGCTGCTGCTGCGCCGTTCCGGAAGACGGCGGGACGGCCGGGGTCGGGCAGCCTTCGCGGATGGCGTCCACCAGCCACTCCCGGACGTTCGGCATCGGCGCACCCTAGCGACGGTGCGGGACGGCGTTGAGCGGTCAGAGCTCGTCGACGAGGTCGCCCACCGACTCGACGATCCGCGACGGGCGGTAGGGGAAGCGCTCGGTCTGGTCGCGCGCGGTGACGCCGGTGAGGACGAGGATCGTCTCCAGCCCCGCCTCGAGGCCGGCGACGATGTCGGTGTCCATCCGGTCGCCGATCATCGCCGTCGACTCGGAGTGGGCGTCGAGCGCGTTCAGCGCGGAGCGTATCATCAGCGGGTTCGGCTTGCCGACGTAGTACGGCTCGACCCCGGCGGCGCGGCTGATCATCGCCGCCACGGAGCCGGTGGCGGGGAGCGGGCCGTCGGGGCTCGGGCCCGTCGTGTCCGGGTTCGTCGCGATGAACCGCGCGCCGAGCCGGATGAGGCGGATCGCCTGGGTGATCGCCTCGAACGAGTACGTGCGCGTCTCGCCGAGGACGACGTAGTCGGGGTCCTGCTCGCTCATCGTGTAGCCGGCGTCGTGGAGGGCGTTCGTCAGCCCCGCCTCGCCGACGACGAAGGCGGTCCCGCCGGGGCGCTGGCTGTCGAGGAAGTGCGCGGTCGCGAGCGCGGACGTCCAGATCGACTCCTCCGGCACCTCGAGCCCGCTGCGCCGCAGGCGCGCGGCGAGGTCACGGCGGGTGAAGCGCGAGTTGTTCGTCAGGACGAGGAAGGGCAGCGCGCGCTCGCGCAGCCGCTCGATGAACTCGCGCGCACCGGGGATCGCGCGCTCCTCGTGCACGAGCACGCCGTCCATGTCCATGAGCCACGACGCGATCGGCACGCCGCCGATCCTACGGTCAGCGCGTGCGGCGGACGAGGCGCGCGTGACGCCGGGCGGCGGCGCGCCGCTGGGCGCGGCAGCGCTTCGCGGACGTCCCCCGCTTGACGCAGCGCCGGTACGCGATCCGCCGGCGCTCGGCGTACTTGCAGCGCAGCGAGGCGCGGCGGCGCGACGAGAGGCCCCGCACGCGGTCGGCGCGCCGCATGCAGCGCTGGTAGGTCGTCGACGGCGCGGGCTGCGGGGACCGGCCGGGTGTGGTC
>DASZDF010000716.1:0-4536 GCA_035942275.1 Solirubrobacteraceae bacterium
CCGCCAGCCGCCGCGGGCCGACGGCGACCGCGGCGAGGAGCGTGATCGCCACCGCGGCGACCGCGCCGCGGCTCTGCGCGAGCAGCGACGCGCCGGCGAGGAACCCCGCGACGCCGAGCAGCCCGGCGCGCGCGGCGACGCCCCTGCCCCGCTCGACGACCAGCGGCAGCAGGGCGAACGACGCCATGATCAGCAGCGCAGCGGTCGCGTTCGGGTAGCCCGTCGGCTCCGTCAGGCGGCCGTCCACCAGCGTCGCCCCGTCGTCGAACGCGCGCACGAGCGCGACCGCCAGGCCGGTGAGCGCCGCGCCGGCGAACGCGAGCACGCCGCCGCGCACCGCCGTCGCGCTCGGCGGCCAGACGAGGGGGATCGCGACGGAGAGCGTGTAGAGCGCCGTGCGGGCGGCCGTGGTCCACGCGAGGCCGCGGTCGTCGGCCCAGAGGACGGAGAGCGCCGTGAACGCCGTCAGCAGCCCGGCGGCGACGAGTGCCCACCGCCGCGCACCGGTCAGCGGCGGCCGCGGCAGCGCCCGCCACAGCAGCACGCAGACCGCCACGAGGTACAGCAGCCCCGGCACCCACACCGTCACCGGGTAGCCGCCCTCCCACACGCTCCACCACACCCACAGCGGGACCGCGAGCGCGATCGGGGCGTCGGCGCGTCTCACGCGGCGGAGGCGGCCCGGCGCATCTCGCGGATGTCGGCGAACTGGTGCAGGACCTGCCGCCACGCCCCGGGCGCGAGCACCCGCACGGCGAGCGCGCCGCCAGCCGCGCCGGCCGCCGTGCCGGCAAGCAGCGGCCCGAGCGACGCGTCCGGCCACGACAGCCGGACCGCACCGGCCGCGGCGGCGACGCCCAGGGCCGCGACCAGACCGGGCGCCAGCGCCGCGAGGACCGCGCGCACGCCCATCCGCTGCACCCGCATCACGAGGGCGAACGTCAGGACGGCGTGCAGCACGACGGCGCCGGCACGTGCCCACGCCACGGCCACCACGCCCTCCTGCGCGGCGAGGATCACGCCGACGATCAGCGCCGGCAGCTGGAGGAGCGCGAGCGCGATCAGCCACCGCTGGCGCCCGATCGCCCGGAAGACCTCGCCCATGGGGATCGCGACCGTGTACGCGCCGAGCATGAGCGAGACCGGGACCAGGAGCGCGCCGGCCTCCCGCCACGTGTCGGAGAAGACCGTCACCGTCAGCGGGACGGCGAGCACGGCGACCCCCACGGCGACGGGGAACGAGTACAGCGCCTGGTAGCGGACGATCTTCAGCGCGGCCCGGTTGAGCCCGGCCCGGTCCTCGGCCCGCTTGTTCGACAGTGCCGGGAACGAGACGAGCGAGACCTGCCACGCGATGCTCTCGAGCACGAGCTCGGGGACGCGGAACGCGATCGAGTACAGGCCGAGGGACCGCTCGCCGAGCACGCGGCCGACGACGGCGGTGTCCACGCGCGTCGCCACCAGCGCGACGACCCCGAGCAGCGCCTGGGCCGACCCGTAGGCCGCCATGCTGCGCAGGATCGTCCGGTCGATCCGCAGCCGCGGGCGGAACCGCGTCAGCCGCCACTGCATGACCGTGAAGACGAACGCGCCCGCGAGCATCCCGAGCACGAGCGAGTCCGCCCCCAGGCCCGCCAGCGCCAGCGCGATCGACACCGCGCCCCGGACGATCGCGCGCGCGAGCAGCGGCACGGTCCGCTTCCGGAAGTCGAGGTCCCGCAGCAGGATCGAGTCGTGGATGTTCCCGAGCGCGGTGAACAGCAGCGTCAACGCGGCGAGCCTGAAGAGGCCGTCGTAGCCCTCGATCCGGAAGAAGCCGGCCACCGCGGGCGCCAGCAGCACGCCCACCACGGTCAGCAGGACCGCGATGATCAGGTTGACCGTGAACGCCGTGTGCAGGCGCTCGCTGAACCCGCGCTCCTGCTCGTAGACGACCGTGGCCTTCATGCCGAGGTCGCTCGCCAGCTCGAGCACCGCCAGGTAGACCAGCGTGGCCGCGACGACGCCGAACTCCGCCGGCACGAGTACCCGCGCCAGGATCGCCACGGCGACGAACGTGAAGAACCGGCCTCCGGCGAACGCGGCGATCGACCACATCAGCCCGCCGCGCGTCCGGCGTCCCCAGCTCGAGGACTCCTCGGTCACCGGACCGGGGTCCACGTCACCCTCTGCCGTCCTCGTGCCGCGCGGATGACGCCGACCGCCACCGCGACGTTGCCGACCACGAACTGCCCCGCCACGCGGAACGGGACGCCCAGGGGCCCGCCCGGCGCCAGCCCCGCCGCGTGGAGCCCGCCCGCGCCGTAGGCCGCGGCCTGCAGCCCTGCCAGCGCCCGATAGCGCGGGCGCCGCGCGAGCGACACCGACGACCCGAACGCGGCGAGCAGCAGGAACGGCAGGGCGAGCCGCCCGAACTTGTGCGAGAGGAGCTTGACGGCGAACCCCGGCGGCAGCCCGTGCAGCTCGCGGACGAGCATCGCGCGGCCGGCGCCGATGCGCGAGCGCCGCGCGAGCTCGGCCGCCGTGCCCAGCGGCGCCTCCTCGGACGCCGCGTCGCGCTCGTAGACGACCCGCCCCCCGCCGCGGACGAGCTGGCAGAGCAGCCACAGGTCGTCGTTGACGATCCCGGCGGGGAACGGCGGCAGGCGGTCGCGGCGCACGGCCATGAACTCGCCCGACATCGCCGCGACGCTGCCGGAGCGCGTCTCCAGCCGCCGCAGCAGGTCCTCGTAGCGGTCGTAGGCGCTCGCGACCTCACCGCGCCGCCCTGCGACCGCCACCACGGCGGGATCGGCGAAGTGCGCCACCGCGGCCCGGACGCTGCCCGACGCGAGCACGTTGTTCGCGTCGGTCAGGATCACGACCTCGCCCGCCACGAGCCCGAGCGCCCGGCGCAGCGCGGCCGCCTTGCCGAGGCGGGCCGGCTCGAAGGTCACGCGCGCGCTCGGCAGCGCCGCGGCGGCGGCGTCGGCCAGCGCGCGGTCCTCGTCGACCGCCACGACCACCTCGACCCGGTCAGGCGGGTAGTCGAGCTCGGAGAGCGCGCGCAGCTTCGCCTCGAGCGTGCCGTGCTCGTTGAACGCCGGGACGACGATGCTGACGACCGGCGTCACGTCCCCGCGTCGCCACGGCCGCGCGGGTGCGAGCGCGAGCGCGGCGGGGTACCCGCCGAGGATCCACCCGGCGCCGAGCGCCGAGCCCCAGAAGAGCGGGCGCCTCACGCCGCCGCGGGGCTGCGTGGGCGGCGGCGCGCCGGCGTGACGGCCACCACCGCGAGCAGCATCCCGATGAGCATGTAGACGATCCGCAGCTGGCCGCCGTGGAGGAACAGGCTGCCCACCAGGTACGCGAGGAGCGCGACCATCACCGCCCGCGCGATCGCCACCTCCCACAGCCGGCGCACGACGACGAAGCGGATGAGGATCGAGAACGCCGCCGCCCACGCGAGCAGCCCGACGATGCCCTGCTCGGCGGCGATCTCGAGCGGGAGGCTGTGCGGTAGCCGCATCACGCGCGGGTCGTTGCCGACGTCGCGCGAGTAGTCGCGGTACAGCGCGGGATACCACCCGGGGCCGACGCCCGTCAGCGGGTGGTCGACGAACATCGCGATCGCCACCAGGTTCTCGGTCGCGCGCCCCTCCACGGACCGGTTCGCCGACGTCCCGAGCTGCGAGGAGAAGAACGGCGTCATCGCCACCGCGAGGACGATCGACGCGATCGTCGCGACGCGGACGGAGCGCGCCGGCGAGGTGAACGCGTAGATGACGAGCACGACCGCCGTCGCCAGCAGGCCGCCGCGCGACCCCGTCGCGAGGATCCCGGCCAGCAGGCTGACCGCGGTGGCCGCGGCGAGCAGCTTGGGCATCCAGCCCCGGCGCGCCGCGACGTGCAGCGCGAACGGCATGATCGCCGCCATCGAGAGGGCGAAGAAGTTGGGATCGCCGAACGGGCCGGCGGCGCGCAGCGCGGTGGTGCCGAGCGTCTCGCTGCCCTCGTCGACGAGCACGAACGGCCCGATCTCACCGACCGCGACGCTGTAGACGGCGCCCCCGGCCAGCGCGATCCCGGTGAAGCACAGGACGATCGCGGCCCGGTCGACGTCGCCGATCGAGCGCAGTCCGAGCGCCGCGATGAAGAGGAAGGTGAGGTCCTTGTAGACGCCCGTGTCGAGCCCCGGCTCGACGGGGCTCAGCAGGCCCGCCACGACGACGGGCACGCCGAGCAGCAGCGCCACGACGAGCACGTCGCGCGCGAAGCGCAGGCGCGGGAGGGCGAACCACGCCGCCGCGCCGATGAGCAGCGGCCCGCCGACCTCCACCGGCGTGGGCAGGCCGCCGAACGTGCCGCGGCCGACGGCGGTCCAGGTCAGCGCGAGGAAGAGCGGGACGAGCCATTCGGGACGCGCCAGCAGCCACAGGCCGCCGACGGCGAGGACGACGATCGCCGGGAGGACCTTCGAGCTGACGCTCAGGCCCTGCAGCGCGGTCGCCGCGAAGGCCACCGCCAGGAGCCCGGCGCCCAGGCCGAGGACGAGCT
>DASZDF010000717.1:0-3398 GCA_035942275.1 Solirubrobacteraceae bacterium
CCTCGCGGCCGCTCGGCGAGCGGCGCCGCCACTCCGCGCGACTCCGCGGCGGGCGGTCGGGTCGGCGGCGCGGCGGGGCACGCGCGGGAGTCTGGCGGTCAGACTCCGCGGCCGTGCGCCGGGTGCTCCCTCCGCTGACGATCGCCTTCGTCGTCGCGACGTTCGTCGTGGGGCTCGTGCTCGACGCGCGCGGGGAGCGGCTCGGCACGCCGCTGCCGCCGCTGCTCTTCGACGTCGACCCCGAGGCGGTCCTCGGCTACGCGGTGCTCGCCGCCGTGCTGCTCGGCGCCGGGGTCGCCGGCGCGACGCGGCTCCGCGCCCTCGGCCCGAAGGCGTTCGCGGCGGCGATCCTCGGCCTCGCGCTCGTGCTCCGCCTCGCCGTCGGCGCGGCGCGCAGCGGGCCGGGCGCGTGGGACGCGCCGTTCGACGAGTCGTTCGAGGCGAAGAACGAGTACCTCCCCGCGCTTCGGGCGCTCGACCACGGCGCGACGTGGTTCCTCGACCGCTTCGCCGAGCTCGTCCCCGCGCTGCCGGTCCACGCGGCGGGCCATCCGCCCGGGCTCGTCCTCACGTTCCACTGGCTCGGCATCGACTCGCCGGAGCCGGCGGCGGCGCTCGTGGTCGCGCTCGGTGTCCTCGCCGTCCCGCTCACCTACGCCCTCGCCCGCCGGCTGCTCGACGAGCAGCGGGCGCGCACCGCCGGCCTCCTCTCCGCGTTCGCCCCCGCGACGACGCTCTACGGCGTCACCTCCGCCGACGCCGCCTACGCCGGCATCGGCGCCGCGGCCGCTGTCCTGCTGCTCGCGGCGCCCCGCGTCGCCGGGCCCGCGGCCCTCGCGCTCGCGAGCTTCTTCTCCTACGCGCTGCTGGCGATCGGCGCGTGGGCGGCGCTCGTGCAGGCGCAGCGCGAGGGCCCGCGGCGAGCGATCGCCCTCGCCGCCGCCTGCGCGCTCGCGCTCGTCGCCTTCTACGCCGCGCTCTACGCGCTGACCGGCTTCGAGCTGCCCGAGACGCTGCGGGCGACCGAGGAGGTCTACGGGAACTCGGTCGCCCGGCTGCGCCCCTACGAGTTCTGGCTGTTCGGCTCCCCGGCCGCGTTCCTCGCCTTCCTCGGCCTCCCGCTCGCCTGGTATGCGGCGCGGGCCGCGGGCGCGCGGCATCCCGCCGCCCTCGCGCTCGCCGCGGTCATCGTCATCAGCGCCGTCGGCGGCTTCACGAAGGCGGAGACGGAGCGGATCTGGCTCATGTACGTCCCGCTCGCGTGCGTGGCCGCGGCCGCCGCGCTGCCCGAGCGGCACGTCAGGCCGGTCCTCGCCCTGCTCGCGCTCCAGGCGCTCGCGGTCGAGCTGCTGTTCGGGACCGTCTGGTGACGGCTCAGACGCGGCGCGTGTCGCTGCCGCTCTTGTAGACGTCCGGCACCGCGGGCGCGGTGGCCGTGACCGCGACGCGACCCCGCCCGCGCGGGGCGCGCAGCGTCGTGCGGAACGTCCCGTCCGCCAGCGTGAGGATCCGCTTGCGCGCCTCGCGACCGCCCCGACGCGCGGCGATCACGATCCGCCGCCCCGCGCCAGCGTCCTCCACCCGCCCGAACACCGTCACGCGCCGCCCCGTCCGCCCGAGGGCGAGGATCGCCACGGTCGCCGGGCCCGGAGCGATCGACAGCCGCTGGTACGGGCAGCCGTCGCGCGGCGCGGTGTCCTGCGAGGGCGGCGCGAGGTCCTGCGTCAGCCCGAACATCTGCGTCCACAGCGGCCCCTCACGCCCGCGGGGCGAGACGCCGACGCCGAGGTGGACCGGGTCCGGCGCCAGCACGCCGTGGCAGTGCCCCGTGCTGCGCATCCACCCGAGCATCGCCTGGCGCGCGGTCGTCTGACCGAGCGCGATGTTCTCGTACAGTGAGGCGTACGGGTACCCGACGGCGTCCGCGCGGTCGGCGGGCGTGCGGCCCTCCGGCGTCACGTGGTCGAAGAAGCCGCGCGCGGCCATGTCGTCGCTGTGGCCCTGCGAGGCGGCGTCGAGCCGCGCCTCGGCCGCCACCGGCGGCAGCCCCCGCACGCCGCGCTCGACGTTGACGATGCAGAGCACCGCCGCCTCCGCCGTGGCGGCGTCGCGCACGGCGGCGACGTCGGCGCCCGCGCACTCGGGCCGCTCCGTCTGGGCGGCCGCGGGCGCCGCGGCGGTGAGCACCAGGATCGACGACAGCGCGAGCACCAGCCGCATCGCGGGCGCAGCGTAGTGGCTCGGACGTCCCGCCACGCGCACCTTTCGGCGCGCCCTCGTGTCTGCGACGGTGTGAATCGAGCCATGCCCCGCCCCGCCCCGCTCGCCGCCCTCGCCATCGCCGGCTGCCCGATCTTCCCGGCCGACAACCACTGGAACCAGCGCGTCGACCGCCTGCCCGTCCACTCGGACTCCGGCGCGATGATCCAGAGCATCGGCGCGGAGCGCACGGTCCACCCCGACTTCGGCTCCGGCCTCTACGAAGGGCGGCCGATCGGCATCCCGTACAAGGTCGTCGCGCGTGGCCAGCGCAAGCAGAGCGTGACGTTCGAGTACGCCGACGAGTCCGACCGCGGGCCGTACCCGATCCCGCCGAACCCGCCGATCGAGGGCGGCTCAGACCGCCACATCCTCCTGGTCCAGCGCGGCACCTGCCGCCTCTACGAGCTGTTCGCGGCCGAGCGCAGCGGCGGCGGCTGGACGGCCGGCTCCGGCGCCATCTTCAACCTGCGCTCCAACCGGCTGCGCCCCCGCGGCTACACGAGCGCGGATGCCGCCGGGCTGCCGATCGTGCCCGGCCTCGCCCGCTACGACGAGGTCCGCCGGGGCGCGATCCGCCACGCGCTGCGCTTCACCGTCCAGCGCACGCGGCGCGACTTCGTCTACCCCGCGCGGCACTTCGCGTCGAGCCTGACCGACGTCGCGCTGCCGCGGATGGGCGAGCGCCTGCGGCTGAAGAGCGGCGTCGACCCGAGGACGTTCCCGCGCCAGTCGCGCGTGATCGTGCGCGCGCTGAAGCGCTACGGGATGCTGCTCGCCGACAACGGGTCGAGCATCTACGTCTCGGGCGCGCCGAGCCCGGGGTGGAACAACGACGACCTGCGCAGCCTCAAGCGCCTGCGCGGGAGCGACTTCGAGGTCGTGGACACGAGCGGGATCCCACGGCCGCGGGGCGGCTAGCGCAGCGCCGCGCGCGCGAACTCGTCCACGCCGTCCGCGAACGGGATCGCCGCCTCGAACCCGAGGACGTCCCGCGCCCGCTCTGCGCACGCGAAGACGTGGCGCACGTCGCCGAGGCGGTACTCGCCGGTGACCATCGGCTCCGGCCCGTCGGCCGCGCGCGCGAGCTCGCGCGCGAGGTCGCCGACCGTCCGCGGCGTGCCGCTACAGCCGTTGAA
>DASZDF010000718.1:0-3032 GCA_035942275.1 Solirubrobacteraceae bacterium
CCTGTGGAACGGGCGATCGAACCTCCGCGGCCGCCGGGTGCGCGACGGCTACCTCTTCGTGCGCTTCCGCGCGGGCGGTGAGACGAAGCGCGTCGCGCTGCGCCGCTCGCGCCGGGGGTTCGCCGTCCGGCCGGGCTACTACCAGCCGGCGCTGTGCCGCGTGCTCGCCAGCGCCAAGCTGCTGCGCCCGGTCTTCGGCGGCCGCGCGAACCGCGCGCTGTCGCTCTCGTTCCGGCTGACGACGCCGGCGCGAGTGGCGATCACGGTGAGCCGCGGGACGCGGGTCGTCCGGCGCTTCCCCGCCCGCACCTACCCGGCGAACCGCACCTTCCGCCTGCGTGTCGCCTCGCGCCGTCGCGGCGACCACCGCGTCCGGATCGTCGGCATCGCCGGCGGCCGCACGCAACGGGTCACCCTCGTCGCCCGGCGTCTCTGAACGAATAGGCGCATGTTTTTCGCTGAGCGCTCGTTTTAGCATTCATGCGCGCTCGACGGATGGCCCTGCTGTGTCTCGCCATGCTGGCGACCGCGGCGCCCCCGGCACAAGCCCAGGACCCGAGCACGTTCAACTGCGAACGCGTGCACATGGGCTTCGGGTGGAACGAGGACGGTCCGGCTGACACGAACGTCAGCGGCTACGGCGAGTGCTTCTCGACCTCCGTGGGAGGCGCCGCGGAGAGCTTCAGCTTCTCCGGCCCGGGCAGGATCGTGCGCGTCCGCAGCGGCTCGAGCTGTTACTACCGCTGGGACGGCACGCTCGCCGCGCGGTCCCGAACGTCCGCGCGCTCCTTCACGACCGGGATGACGGTGCGGATGAGCAGCGATGCGCAGCTCATGCTCGACAGCGGCCAGAGGGGCCGCGCGCCTACCGTCGACTACCAGCAGAGCAACCTCCACTGGCTGGGTCCCGCCGACGAATGCTGGCCTGACAGCTACACGGAACTGCGTGGGATGTCCTTCGACAACGGGACGATCGCGGGAGTGGGCTTCACCGGCTACACGGAGCGCAACGACGCCATCATGGCCACGACGGCGCCCTCCATCGAGGGCGTGCCTCAGGAGGGAGCGATCCTCCGGGTCAACGAGGGGACGTGGACGCACCCGATGCCGGGCTTCTCGTTCCAGTGGTGGCGCTGCACGGCAACCTCTTGCAGCGGCCCGATCGCCAGGGAGCGCACGTACGTACCGGTCGCCGCGGACGTCGGCGCACGCCTGTACGTCACCGTCCGCGCGATCACGGGCGCCGGGTACAACACCGCGAACACCGCGCTGACCGAGCCCATCCGGGCCGCGCCGGCGCCCGTGAGCAGCGCGCCACCCCAGCTCGGCGGCAACGCCGTTCAGGGCCAGCGCCTGACGACGAGCACCGGCGCGTGGTCCTCCGCAGTGGCGCCCACCTATCGCTACGCATGGCTGCGCTGCGACGTCAACGGGGCCGCGTGCGCGACGATCCCGGGTGCGACACAGAGCGTCTACACGATGGTCCAGGCGGACATCGGGAGCACGATCCGCTCGCAGGTGACGGCCACGAACACGAGCGGCAGCGCCACGGCCCGCTCGGCCCCGTCCGCCGTCGTGCAGCCCGCCACGCCGGTGTCATGACCGCGCTCACCCTTGTCCTCACCGGCCTGCTGAACGACGGTGCGGCCGCCCGCCGGCTCTAGGAGTCGAGCAGCAGCTCGAGCAGCGCCTTCTGCGCGTGGCGGCGGTTCTCCGCCTCGTCCCAGATGCGCTGGCGCGGCCCGTAGAGGACCTCGGCCGTGATCTCCTCGCCCGGGTGAGCGGGGAGGCAGTGCAGCGCGATCGCGCCGGGGGCGGCGCGGTCTAGGAGGGCGTCGTCCACGCGGTACGGGGCGAGGTCGGCGCGGCGCTGGTCGGCCGTGGCCGCGTCCCCCATGCTCACCCAGACGTCGGCGTAGATCGCGTTGGCGCCGGCGACCGCCTCGGCCGGGTCGTCGGTGAGCGTCGCGGGCAGGCCGTCCTCGAGCCGGTAGCCGGCGGGCGAGGCGATCGTGACCTCGACGCCCGCGCGTGAGCCGACGAGCGCCAGCGATCGCGCGACGTTGTTGCCGTCGCCGACGTAGGCGACCTTCAGCCCCTCGACGCGCCCGAAGGCCTCGCGCAGGGTCAGCAGGTCGGCGAGGATCTGGACCGGATGGTGGTCCGCGGTGAGCATGTTGACCACGGGGACCGGGCTGTGGAGGGCCAGCTCGACCACGTCCGCGTGCGGGCCGGTGCGGATGCCGATCGCCGCGACGTGGCGCCCGAGGACGAGCGCGGTGTCGCGGAGGGACTCGCCGCGGGACACCTGGAGCTCCCCTGAGCGCAGCACCATCGGGTGGCCGCCCAGCTCGAAGACCCCGGCCTCGAACGACAGCCGCGTGCGCGTCGAGGGCTTCTCGAAGATCAGCGCGACGCTGCGGCCCGCGAGCGGCCGGGCGTCGAGCGGGTGGGCCTTCATCGCCGCCGCGCGGTCGATCAGCGCGAGCAGCTCGTCGCGCCCCAGCTCCGTCCCGTCGAGGAAGTGCTTCAAGCGGGGCATCCTACGGTGCGATGCAGGTCCTCACCTGGAACCTCTACCACGGCCGCGCGATGCCGCCGGCGGGGCGCGACCTGTTCGAGGAGTACGCCGCGCTCATCGCGGGCTGGGCGTGGGACGTCGCGCTGCTCCAGGAGGTCCCGCCGTGGTGGCCGCGGCCGCTCGCCGAGCGCTCGCGCGCGTCGATGCGGATCAACCTGACGGGGCGCAACCACCTCCTGCCGCTGCGCCGGTTCGTCGCCGTCCGCCGGCCGGACCTCATCAAGTCCAACGGCGGCGGCTCCAACGCGATCCTCGTCCGCGGCGCGCGCATCGCCGAGCACCGCGAGGAGCGGCTGCGCTGGTGGCCCGAGCGCCGCTGGATGCACGCCGTCCGGCTCGACGACGGCACCTGGCTCGGCAACCTCCACGTGCAGACGCAGCCGCGCCCGCGGCCGGAGCGCGACATCGCGATCGCGGTCGGCGCGCTGGACCGCTGGTCGCGCGGCGCGCC
>DASZDF010000719.1:0-3749 GCA_035942275.1 Solirubrobacteraceae bacterium
GGCCAGCACTGCGACGGCGGCGTGCAGCCCACAGACGAGGTCGATGACCGCCGACCCGACCTTCAGCGGCCGCCCGTCATCCTCGCCCGTCACGTGCATGAGCCAGCTGACCGCCTGGAGGAGGAGGTCGTAGCCGGGCAGGTCGTTCTCGCCGAACGCGGTGATGTGGCAGGAGACGTGCTTCGGCTCGCCCAGCGCGAAGCGCTCCCAGACGCCGGGGCGGAACGACTCGACGACGACGTCCGCCCGCGCCACCAGCCGCCGCGCCAGCTCGGCGTCCTCGGGGTCCTTCAGGTCGAGCGCGACCGACCGCTTCCCGCGGTTGAGCCCGAGGAAGTAGCTCGGGCCCCAGCCGCGCGTGTCGTCGCCGCCGTCCGGCCGCTCGACCTTGACGACGTCCGCGCCGAGATCGGCGAGCACCTGCGTGCAGAACGGGCCGGCGAGGACGCGGCTGAAGTCGGCGACCAGCACGCGCGGGCACACTACGCGGGTGCGCACGCTCGTCGTCTCCGACCTGCACCTCGGCAGCCTGAACGGCGTCGACGTGCTCCGGCGCCAGGACGCCGTCGACGCGCTCGTCGCCGCCGTCGAGGGCGCCGACCGGCTGGTGCTCCTCGGCGACGTGCTCGAGCTGCGCCACGGGCCGCCCGCCGACGCGCTCGAAGCCGCCCGCCCGGTCCTCGCCGCGCTCGGCTCCGCGCTCGGCGCGGGCGCGGAGGTCGTGATCGCCGCCGGCAACCACGACCACGCCGTCGTCGCGCCGTGGCTCGAGCGGCGCGCGGTCGAGCGGCGCGCGCTGGGGCTCGAGGAGCCCCCCGGGAGCGACGCGTCGCCGCTCGCCGCCGCGATGGCCGCGGCGCTGCACCCGGCGAGGGTCGACGTCGCGTACCCCGGCCTCTGGCTGCGCGACGACGTCTACGCGACGCACGGCCACTACCTCGACTACCACGTGACCGTCCCGTCGTTCGAGCGGCTCGCGATCGGCGCGATGAGGCGCGTGGTCAGGACGACCTCCCTGCCGGCGCGCCCGGACGACTACGAGGCCGTCCTCGCGCCGCTGTACGGGTGGCAGCAGGCGATCGCGCGGTACGGCCCGACCGCCCTCGGCAACGAGCAGGGTCAGAGCCGGCGCGTCTGGCAGACGGTGAACGCCAACGGGTCGCGCGCGCTGCGGCGCCACGCGGTGATGGCGGCTGTCCGGCTGGCCGTCCTCACGGGCAACCGCCTGGGGATGGGGCCGCTCGACGCCGACCTCTCGGCCCGTGCCTTCCGGCGAGCGGGGCTGGAGGCGATGCGGGACTCGGCGGCGGCGCTCGGGATCGGAGCCGACTGGCTGATCTTCGGGCACACCCATCGGGCGGGGCCGTTCCCCCGCGACGACGCCTGGGAGTGGCGGGGCCTCGTCAACGCGGGATCGTGGGTCCGCGAGGAGGCGTTCACGGGGCCGGAGCCCGGCCGCAGCCCGTACTGGCCGGGCGGCGTCGTCGAGGTGAGCGACGCCGGGCCGCCGCGTCTGCGGAACGTGCTCGCCGACTACCGGTTGTGACGCTTGAGCCAGCCGGTCCGCACGCGGCGCACGCGAGCGTGCTGCTTGCGCTTGAACCGGATGCGGTTGTCGAGCGTGCGGCGGACCTTGCGCCCGGCGCGCCGGGTGCGCCGGCGGCGCTCGGCGAGCGGGGCGGCCGCGGCGACCAGGCGCTCCTGCAGCACCGCGAGGTCGCGCACGCTCGGCTCCTGCTCGGGCGTGTCGCCCTTGCCCTCCGCAGCACGTCCCGTCGTGGCCGGCGGGGCGATGCCGCCGCCGGGCGAGGGCGCGGACGCGAGCCGCACCCGCACCGAGCGGTCCACGGTGACGCCGTAGGTCTGCGCGAGCCCGCGCACCGCGCCGACCGCGCTGATGAAGAGGGGGAACGGCCCGATGAGCGGGTGGCTCAGCTCGTGGATCTCGCCCGCGAGGACGTCCGCGGGCCCCTCGAAGGCGAGCGCGAACGCGTGCTCGTGGCCCTTCAGCGCGCGGTCGACCGCGGCGCCGAGGACGTCCTCCACCGTGGTCAGGCGCAGGGCGTGCGGGCCCACCGTGAAGTCCTCGCCGACGAGGTCGAGGTAGGTCGAGCGCCGCAGGTAGTCGGGCCCTGCGCCGTCGCCCACGACGCCGCCCGCCGCGGCGGCGATCGCGTCGGGCGGGATGCCGACGCTTGCGGTCACGCCCGCCGCCGCGCCGATCGCGAGGGCCTCGCGGCGGGTCATCTTCGGGCAGGCGGAAGGGGCGCGCATGGAGACCGTGAGGCGACACTACGTTGCACCGGGAACCGGCCGCCATCGGTTATCCGTCGAGCACCCGCTACCACTTCCTGAGACTGATCGACAGTCAGAGAGCGGCGCGCAGCAGCGGCGCCGGTATCGCGCGATCGTCCGCGTCGGCGACCAGCAGCAGCTCGATGCGATCCCCGTCCGGGACCGGCCACACGCCCTCGACCTTGTGCGCGGGCTCGAGCGGCGCGAAGTCCGCGCCGAGGATCCCGACGACGGCCCCGACGAACTCCCCGTCGCGCACCGGGTCGTCGGTCGCCTCCGCGCACGCCGTGTAGACAACGC
Organism: Solirubrobacteraceae bacterium; assembly: GCA_035942275.1. Lineage (GTDB taxonomy): Bacteria > Actinomycetota > Thermoleophilia > Solirubrobacterales > Solirubrobacteraceae > CADCVT01. The sequence continues at coordinate 2,596 of DASZDF010000719.1, forward strand.
GGCCGTCCGGCAGCGCGGCGAGGTCGGTGAACGTCGCGGGCACGCCGTTGAGCTCGGGCAGGTCGTGGCGCTCGATCGCCCTCAGCGCGCCGGGGTCGATCGTCGCGTCGCGCGCGAGGGCCTCCAGCACCCCGGCGAGGTCGAGCACCGCGATCGCGTTGATGCCCTCCGCGCTGTTGCCGCGCTGGGCGACGAGCAGCTCGTCGCCGGAGACGGTGACGCCCTCGACGTTGAGCTGCGCGAAGTGCCGCCCGAGCTCGGCGTAGAGGGACGAGAGGTCCACGGGCTCGGCGCGGCCGCGCAGCGCCCCGTGCGCGTCGAGCGCCCACGAGATCCCGCGGTGGCGCGGGGCGGCGGACCCCGAGCCGAGGCCGAGCAGCGCCCCGTCCGGCGCGCCTTCGTGCGGCGGGAGCACGCAGAGCGCCTCCAGGTCGGGCTTCTGCTTCTTGCGCGCCACCGGGTCGTTCGGCAGCTCCTCGCCGGGCAGCGCGAGCAGCCTCCCGGGCGCGTCGCCCTCGCGGGGGAACACGCCGAGCCCCACTTCGTCGTCGACGACGACGTAGAGCCACGCGCCCGGCGCCGCGATGCCGCTGGCGGCCGAGACGTGCGCGGGCACCGGCTCCCCGGGCGCGCGCGCGAGCGTGAGCTCGCGCACCACCTCCGGGCGGATCGCCGCGGTCAGGGCGCGACCCCCGGCGTTAAGCACACGGCGTGGCAGGCGACGCCGCGCCCGACGTCGAGGTCGAGCACGCCGGTCGTGTGACGCGCGTGCTCGACGAGCGCGAAGGCTCCCGGGTTATCGACCGCGATCGTGCGCCCGTTGGCCCGCACCTCGCCGCGGCCGGACAGCACCGCCCACACGCCGCCCGCGGCGTACGGCCCGGACCACGCGCCGGCCCGGTCGGGCGTCGGCACGACGACCCGCGCCTCCGGGTCGTCCTCGGGCCGCACCGGCCCGACCGGCTCCCGTTCGACGCCCAGCAGCTCCTGGATCGCCAGCTCGGTCTCCGCGTAGGCGCCCTCGCCGTAGTGGAAGTCGTGCAGCACGTGCCCGCGCTCGGCCGGCGCCCACAGGTACCGCGCGGGCCAGCCCTCGTTGTCGTAGGCCGTCCACAGCCGGAGCTGCCGGTCGATCAGGACCGGGTGCTCGATCC
>DASZDF010000720.1:0-7506 GCA_035942275.1 Solirubrobacteraceae bacterium
CGCGCGGCGATCTTCGCCTACAACCACGCGGACTGGTACGTCGACTCCGTCCTCATGCGCGCGCGGCTGATCGGCGGGCTCCCGACCGATCTCGTCGGCTCGCTGACCGGCCTGACGCAGGGGCGCTTCCCTGTCGCGGCCCGCGCCCGGTACGCCGACGACGTCGACGCCCGCGCCGCCCAGCGGCGGATGGCCCGCGGCAGCAACGCCGCGGTGCCGATCGAGGCCGACGAGAGCCGGCGCGACGTGAAGATCTACGCGAAGCCGGGCTCCCCCGTCGTCGCGGTGCAGGACGGCAAGGTCGTGCGGCGCGGGCACAACCGCGAGCTCGGCCGCTTCGTCAGCATCCGCGACGCCTTCGGCAACACCTACACGTACTCGCACCTCGGCTCGCTCGCCCGGCAGCACCCGGTCCTCCGCGAGGGCCCGGCGGTCGAGCCCGCCGGGATGTACGCCAACCCGCCGCGCGATCCCGCTCCCACGCGGGCCGCCAGCGCGGGGACGCAGCCGGCGAAGAAGGCCGCCAAGAAGGAGCGCGTCGCGGCGAAGGGCTCCGGCGCCCGGCGCCCGGTGAAGGAGCGGCTGTTCGCCGCGCCGGCGCGGCCGGGCGCGCGGCGCAACGGCGGCGAGCGCCAGCTCGCGGCGATCCCGGAGCGTGCGGACAGCGAGCTGCTCGGGCTGCCGGCCTCGCAGGTCGAGATGAAGCGCCTCAAGCTCGGCTCGCGGGTCATCGGCGGGACGGTGCTGGGGCGGATCGAGCGCACGTCGCGCGAGCAGGCGCCGCACGTCGTCTTCGCGATCCGGCCGGCGGGCCGCGGCGCGCCGCAGATCGACCCGAAGCCGATCCTCGACGGCTGGAAGCTGCTCGAGTCGACGGCGATCTACCGGGCGCGCTCGCGCAACCCGTTCTTCGGTCCCGACGCGAAGACCCCGTCGATCGGCCAGATCCTGCTGATGGGCAAGAGCGAGCTCCAGCGCCGCGTGCTCGTCAACCCGCGGATCGAGGTCTACTCGTGCGGGCGGCGTGACATCAAGGCGTCGCGGATCGACCGGCGCGTGCTCGCCACGCTCGAGTTCCTCGCCGCGAGCGGGCTGCGCCCGACGGTGACCTCGCTGACCTGCGGGCACTCGTACTACACGAAGTCGGGGAACGTCTCGCACCACACGACCGGCAGCGCGGTCGACATCGCGAAGGTCAACGGCGTGCCGATCCTCGGCCACCAGGGGCCGGGATCGGTGACCGACCTCACCGTGCGGCGGCTGCTGACGCTCCAGGGCACGATGAAGCCGTCGCAGATCATCAGCCTCATGAAGTACGAGAACACCGACAACACGCTGGCGATGGGCGACCACGACGACCACATCCACGTCGGCTTCACGCCGCTCGGCGGGTCGAAGACCGGTCGCCAGCTCGCCGCGGTGTTGAAGCCGGGCCAGTGGATCAAGCTCATCGACCGCCTCGGCGAGATCGACAACCCGACGGTCGCCACGAAGCCGAGCAAGGACGCCGTGACCGTCGTCCCGCCTAGCGGCCGGGCGTCGGACAAGCACCGCGGCGAGTAGCTCAGCTCGTCTCGCCGCGGACGAGCTGGTAGGCCAGCGCGCCGGCCGCTGCGCCCGCGATCGGGCCGACGACGTAGATCCAGAGGTCCTCGAGCTCGCCCGCGACGAGCGCCGGGCCGAACGAGCGGGCCGGGTTCATCGACGCGCCGGTGAGCGGGCCGCCGAAGAGCGCGTCGAGGCCGATCGTGCCGCCGATGGCGATCGCCGCTGCCGCGCCCACGGCCCGGACGTCGGTCGCCACGGCCATGATCACGAACATCAGGACCGCGGTCATCACGGCCTCGTAGAGCAGGGCGGTCCCGGTGCCGACGGAGGGGACGGTCGCGCCGAGGTTCGCCGGCTGGTCGCTCCACGCGGCGAGGAGGACGAGCGCCGCGAGCGTCGCCCCCGCGACCTGCGCGCCGACGTAGGCGACCGCGTCGCGGGCCGCGAAGTGGCGGGTCAGCGTGAACGCGATCGTCACCGCGGGGTTGATGTGCGCGCCGGAGAGGTGGCCGGTCGCGTAGACCATGACCATGATCACGAGGCCGAAGACCAGCGCGACCCCGACGGCGCCCAGCGCCCCGTCGCGCACGGCGTCGGTGACGATCGCGCCGCAGCCGGCGAAGACGAGGACGAACGCGGCGAGGCCCTCGGCGAGGGCGCGGCGGGCGAGCGAGGGCGGCGGTGGCGGAGCCGCCTCGAGCGCCGCCGCGGAGGCCGCCGGCGGGATCGCTTCGCTCACGCCGCCGCGACGAGCTTCGCCGCGAACTCCTCCGGCAGGCCCGCCTCCCCCACCTCACGCGCGACGGCGGCGGCGTCGTACTCGACGCGCTCGATCGTGGCCCGCACGCCGCCCGCCCGGTCGGCCTCGAGGACCGCGAACGCCCCGCGCGGGTCGCCGTCCTTCGGCTTGCCGACCGAGCCGCAGTTCACGAACAGCACGCCGCCGTACTCGCGCACCCACGGCTTGTGCGTGTGGCCGAAGACGAGGACGTCGCAGTCGGCGCCCGCGGCGATGCGCTCGAACGTCCGAGCGGGCTTGTCCTCGAAGAGGTACTCGTTGACCTTGCGCGGCGAGCCGTGGACGAGCCGGACGCGCGCGCCGCCGACCTCGAACCGCAGGTCGAAGGGGAGCTCGCGCATGAACGCCTTCGAGTCCTGCGAGGTGTTGGCGAGCGTCCACTCGACCGAGCGCTGCCCGAGTTCGCGGTCGGCCGCGGTGACGTACGCGCACCCGCAGTCCTCGAGGTCGCGGGCGATCGCGTAGTCGTAGTTCCCGTAGATGGTCGGGATCCCGCGCTGTTGGACGAGCGCGCAGACCTCGTCGGGGTGCGGGCCGTAGCCGACGAGGTCGCCGCCGCAGTACAGGCCGTCCACGCCGAGGCCGTCCACGCGCGCGAGGGCGGCCTCGAGCGCCGGGAGGTTCGCGTGGATGTCGGTGACGACGGCGACCCGCTCCATCGGCGCGCGACGATAGCGGCGCGCCCCGCCCACGGTTGTGAACGCTCAGAGGTCGCAGCTGCCGCCGAAGCCGCGCGCCATCGCCGCGGCGTCGTGGCGCAGCGCCGCGAGGTAGGTGCCGGTCGGGCCGAGGGTGTCGGCGTAGAGCGGCTCTCCGACCTTCGCGCCGGCGTCGCGGGCGACCGCCTCCTCGAGCCGCTGGTCGAGCGCGCTCTCCGGGAAGATCGTCTCGACGCGCTCGCGGCGGATGGCCTCCACGAGCTCGCGGACGTCGCGCGCCGACGGCTGGGCGGAGGTGGAGCGGCCCGGGATGATCGAGCCGAGCACCTCGACGTCGTAGCGCGCGGCGAACCAGCCGAAAGCGTCGTGGTTCGTGACGAGCTTGCGCCGCTCGGGCGGGATCGACTCCATGCACCGTGCGATCTCGGCGTCGAGCGCCCGCACCTTCTCCGCGTACGCGCGGGCGCGCGGGACGGTGTCGAACATGCGGCCGAGGAGGTCGACGGCGCGGATGACGTTGCGCGGATCCTGCCACCAGTGCGGGTCGTCGCCGCGCGCGCCGATCCGCTCGCCCACCACCGTCACCTCGGCGTCGCCGCCGGCGCTCTCGACGAGGTCGTCGAGCCACTCGTCGACCTCGCCGCCCGAGCGCAGGACGACGTCGGCCTTCGCCACGGCCTCCGCGTGGCTCGGGCGCGGCTCGAAGTCGTGGGGGTCGGTGCCGGCGCCGAGCAGCGTGTCGACGTCGACGCGGTGCCCGCCGACCTGGCGGGCGAAGTCGCCGAGCTGGACGGTGGTCGCGACGACGCGCAGCTTCCCGTCGCTCGTGGCGTCGTCGCCGCAGCCGGTGACGCCGCCGAGCAGCGCGGACACTCCGAGCACGATGAGAACGATTCTCACCGCGAGCAGACTAGCGGCGGTGCGGCGCGCGCGGTGCCGCGGTTCACATCCCTTTCACCCGCGGCGCGGCGCGCGGTCTACTCTCCGGCATCGTGGGCGCGTCGCTGTCGCCGCCGTTCATCTCCGACCTGCCGCTGACGTGCGAGGCGCTCCAGTTCGCGGTCGCGCACCACGAGGGCCAGCGGCGGGAGTCCGACGCCGCGCCATTCATCCTCCATCCGCTCGAGGTCGCCGTCCTGCTGCGCAACCGCGGCTACGACGACGAGGTCGTGGCCGCCGGCCTGCTCCACGACGCTATCGAGGACACCGACGCGACCGTCGAGGACCTCCGCGAGCACTTCGGCCCGCGCGTGTGCGAGCTGGTGCGCGCGCTGAGCGACGACGCGTCGATCGAGGGCTACGCCAAGCGCAAGGCGGCGCTGCGGGAGCAGGTGGCGCGATCGGGGCCGGAGGCCGCGGCGATCTTCGCGGCGGACAAGGTGGCGAAGGTGCGCGAGCTGCGCGCCCGCCTGACCCGCGACCCCCGCGCGCTCGACGACCCGGTGCTCCGGCAGCGCCTCGAGCACTACGAGGCGAGCCTCGCGATGCTCGACGAGCGCCTCCCCGAGCACCCGCTCCCCCGGCAGCTCCGGTTCGAGCTGTGGGCGCTGCGGACGCTCCCGCCGTCGTGACCCGCGCCGCTCCGGCCGCTGCGAGGTAAGGATCCCGGATAGCCGTCGGATACCGACGGTCAAGCAGGACCGTTGCGCCCGCGGTGGGCCAACTCCGCGCGGTGCAGCGGGTTCGGCTCGAGCGCGGCCGCGCGGCGCCAGGCGGCCACCGCCGCCTCGCGGTCGCCGCTGCGCTCGAGCAGCTCGGCGTGCGCCGCGTGGAGCGGCGCGTACTCGCTGAGCGTCCCCGCCGCGAGCACCGGCTCGAGGACCGCGAGGCCCGCTCGGGGCCCGTCGGCCATCGCGACGGCGACCGCTCGGTTGACCTCGACGACCGGCGACGGCTGGATCCGCGCGAGCTCGCGGTAGAGCGCCGCGATCTGCGGCCAGTCCGGCTCCTCGCGCGCGTGGAGCGCGGCGATCGCGGCCTGGAGCTGGTACGGCCCCGGCCGGCGCTTCGCGAGGGCGGCGCGCAGCAGGCGGTCACCTGCCTCGATGAGCCCCGCGTCGAAGCGGGAGCGGTCCTGGTCGGGGAGCGGGATCGGCCGCACCTCCGCGTCCACCCGCGCGTCGAGCCGCGCGGAGAGCAGGAGCAGCAGCGCCAGGAGCCCGTCGGCCTCCGGGTCGTCGGGCACCAGCTCGGCGAGCAGCCGCGACAGCCGCACGGCTTCGTGACAGAGGTCCGGCCGCACGCCGTGCTCGCCCACGGACGGCACCCATCCCTCGTTGAACACGAGGTAGACGACCGCGCGCACGCCGGGCAGGCGCGCCGCGAGGTCGTCCGGGACCTCGATCGGGATCCCCGCCTCGCGCACCTTGCGCTTCGCACGGACGAGCCGTTGGGCCATCGCGGCCTCGTCGGCGACGAGCGCCCGCGCGACCTGCGCGACCGACAGCCCGGCGACGAGGCGCAGCGTCAGCGCGACCCGCGACTCCAGCGTCAGCGCCGGGTGGCAGCACGCGAAGATCAGGCGCAGGCGGTCGTCCTCGACGGCAGGGCCCTCCGGCTCCGGCGGGGCGGGCAGCTCGGCGGCCAGCTCGAGCGGCGCCGCCCGCCGCGCCCGCCGCAGCCGGTCGAGCGCCTTGCGCCGCGCGACGACGACGAGCCACCCGCCCGGCGAGGGCGGGACGCCGTCGCGCGGCCAGCGCGCCGCCGCCTCCGTGAACGCGTCCTGCGTCGCGTCCTCCGCGAGCTGGAGGTCGCCCGTCCGCCGCGCGAGGTGGGCTAGCACGCGGGCCCACTCCGCGCGGAACGCGGCGTCGAGGGAGGCGGCGGCGGGGCCGGTCATGCGGCAGCGGCGCCCGCCGTCATTCCGCGCCCGACTCCTGCAGCATCTCCCGCGAGCTGGTGGCGGCGCCGAGCGTCGGACGGACCTCGGTCGTGCCCCAGTCGGCGCTCGGGAGACGCGCGGCCCAGTCGAGGGCCGCGTCGAGGTCCGGGACGTCGATCACGTAGAAGCCGAGGAGGAACTCCTTCGTCTCGGCGAACGGCCCGTCCGCGACGAGGCGCTCCCCGCCGCGGACGCGCAGGGTCGTCGCCGAGTCCGGCGGCTGGAGCGCCTCGCCGGAGCGCAGGACGCCGGCGTCGCGCATCGCGACGGTCAGGTCGGTCCACGCCTGGGACCGGTCCTCGGCGGGGGCGGCCGTCGGGTCGCCGTAGATCAGCAGCATGTACTCCATCGCGCACCTCGCACGCTCGTGGGTTGACGCCCTCTCCACGCGCAGGCTGCCGCCGGATCGACATCGCGCCACGCTTTTGGCGCGTTGCCGCTCATCGGGACGCGGTCACGAGCCTGCGGTCGCCGCGCCCTTCGCCGCCGCCCGGCGCGATCTCGACCTCCCGGAAGCCCGCGCGCGCGAGGCGGTCGTGGAGCTCCTCCTCCGTCCACGGGCGCATGACGAAGTCGTGCTCGGCGGCCCGTCCCGCGGCCTCGTGCCGCTCGAGCACGCGCACCACCCCCGCCCGCTCGTCCCAGCGGCCGACCGAGGTGAACGTCACGTCCCCGGCCTCCTTGCGCAGCGTGCGCCTGTCGCGGTAGCGGGCGGCAGTGGCGTCCCGCTCGCGAACGTCGACGACCAGCGCCCCGCCGGGGCGGACGACGCGGGCGAGCGCGGCCAGAGCGGCATCGCGCCCCGTGTCCTCGGTGATGTCGTTGAGGACGCCGCGACACACCGCGGCGTCGACGGGATCGACGAGCGGTGCCGCTTCGAGGGAGGACGGCACCGCCCGCGCGAGGGGGAGCCGCGACCGCGCCTGCTCGAGCATCGCCGCGACGGGCTCGAGCAGCACGAGCTCGTGCCGCGCGTGGCGAGCGCGGCCGCGTGGCGTCCGGTGCCGCAGCCGGCGTCGAGGATCCGCGCCGGCGCGCCGACTCGCCGCGCTTCGAGCACGGCCTCGACCGCCTCGACCCACGGCTCGACCGGGTCCGCCACCAACAGGTCATAAGCCCAGCCGAACTCTGAGTAGAACGGTCGTCCAGAGGCCATCGGCCGAAGTCTGCCGCGGCCGGTCAAGGCCTGACCACCTGTGCCGAACAACGCGGAGGAGTCCATGGCTACCGGCTCCCCCAAGCCCGGGCCCGACCAGGCCCCCGACACCGGCGATCGCGCGCCGGCCGGTCGTCTGCGCCTTGCCGCGGGCCTCGCCGGCGCCGGAGTCCTGGCGATCGGCTTCGGTACGGGCATCGTGCAGTCCGCCGCGCAGGACGATCCCGCCGCCCCGGGCCAGGACGCCGTCGGCGCCGGCGAGCCCGTCGTCGCCCCTGCCGCCCAGGCCCCCGCCGAGTCGCCCGCGGTCACGAAGACCGACACGTCGACCGCCGCCGCGCCCATGTCCTCCACCGGCGCCGCGCCCGAGCCGCGCGCCGCCGACCCGGCCGTGCCCACTCCCGAGGAGCCCGCGGCGACCGAGCAGCCCGTGCCGGCTGAGCAGCCCGGCGCCGAGCAGCCC
>DASZDF010000721.1:0-5833 GCA_035942275.1 Solirubrobacteraceae bacterium
CTCGTCACCATCGCCGCCTCGACGCTCAGCGCGGTGCTCTCGCTGATCGTGGGACGCCACGCGGGCCGCACCCAGGTCGAGCCGCGCGTGCAGCCGCTCGCCGACCTAGCGCAGCGGCACGGCACGCTCGCCGTCGCCGTGCAGCGCCTCGCGCCGTTCGTGCCCGACGCGCCGGTCTCCTACCTGTTCGGCGCCGCCGGGCTGCGCGTGTGGCAGATCGCGCTCGGCACCGTCATCGGGTCGGCGCCGCGCGCGTTCGCGTACACGAGCATCGGCGCGTCGCTCGACGACCCCGGCTCGCCGCTCGCGCTCGCCGGCTGGGCCGGCGTCGCCATCACGGGTCTCGTCGGTCTGCTGCTGGCGCGGCGGTGGCTGCGCTCGGCCGCATCTGCGGGAACAGGACGACGTCCCGTACCGACGGAGCGTCCGTGAGCAACGAGGTGAGCCGGTCGACGCCCAAGCCGACGCCGGACATCGGCGCCATCCCGAACTCCATCGCCTCGATGAAGTCCTCCTCGAGCGCCATCGCCTCGTCGTCGCCGCCGGCCTGCTCGAGCAGCCGCGCCCGCTGCTCGTCGGGGTCGACCAGCTCGGAGTAGCCCTTGGCCAGCTCCCAGCCGTTGGCCACGACCTGGAACATGTCGAGCTTCGTCGGGTCCTCGGCGTTGCGCTGGGCCAGCGGGACCATCTCGGCCGGGTGGCCGACGAGGAAGCACGGGTCCTGGAGCTTCGGGCGGACGGTCCGCTTGTAGAGCGAGTCGGCGAGGCGCGCGTAGGAGACCTGCTCGCTCTCCGGCACCTCGATGCCGGCCTCCTCCATCGCGCGCGTCAGGGCGGCGACGTCGCGGATCGCGGCGAGGTCGATGCCCGACTCCTCGCGCACCCGCTCGCGGTAGTCGACGACCGGCCAGTCGCCGCCGAAGTCCAGGTCGCGCCCTTGGAACGTGAAGGCGGTGGTCCCGTTCGCGGCGATCGCGGCGCGCTGCAGGAGCTGCTGGGTGAACCGCATGTTGTCCGTGTGGTCCCAGTACGCGCAGTACCACTCGAGCATCGTGAACTCCTGGAGATGGCTCGGGTCGAGCCCCTCGTTGCGGAAGCACTTCGCGATCTCGTACACGCGGTCGAACTGGCCGGCCACGAGGCGCTTGAGGTACGTCTCGGGCGCGATGCGCAGGTAGAAGTCGACGTCGAGGGCGTTGTGGTGCGTCACGAACGGGCGCGCGGAGGCGCCGCTGGCCTGCGGCTGGAGCACGGGCGTCTCGACCTCGAGGAAGTCGTGCTCGGCCATCTGCTCGCGCACCGCGTCCACGATCCACGTGCGCTTGAGGAACCGCTGCCGCGCGTCCGGATCCAGCGCGAGCTCGAGGTAGCGCTTGCGCAGGCGCGTCTCGACGTCGGTGACCCCGACCCACTTGTCCGGGAACCCGGTCCGCGTGCGCTGGAGGATCGCGAACGACGTGACGCGCACGGTCGGCTCGCCCTTGCGTGTCGTCCAGCGGACGCCGTCCACGCCGACGATGTCCCCGAGCGCGATCTCCCGCGCCCGCTCCATGCCCTCCTCCCCCAGCTCGTCGAGCGTGAAGGCGACCTGCACCCGCCCGCGGCGGTCCTGGAGGTGGCCGAACGCGAGCTTGCCGAAGCTGCGGAAGAGGACGATGCGGCCGGCGATCCGGGCTGGGGTCTCCTCCTCGAGGTCGGGGACCTCGGTCGAGAGGTGGGTCACGTCGTAGTAGGCCACGGGGCGCGCAGACTATGCCTTGCTCCTGACCAGGAACCGGTAGCGCTGCGCCTCGCGGAAGGCGGCGTCGCCGCCGAGGCGGCCGATCTCGGTCGAGAGGGTCGGGTAGACGTGGATCAGCGAGCCGACTTCGGCGAGCTTGATGCCGTGGTCGATCGCGAGCGCGAGCTCGTGGATCAGCTCCCCGGCGTGGGCCGCCAGGGCTTGGGCGCCGACAACCTTCCCCTTGTGCGTGACGACGACGATCTCCCCCGCCTCCGTGCCGTCGGCGCGTGCACGGTCGGAGTGGCCGAGCGCCCTCCGGTGGACCTCGACGCCGGTGCCGAAGCGCTCGCGCGCCTTCGCCTCGGTGAGGCCGGCGTGGGCCAGCTCGGGGTCGGTGAACGTGCACCACGGCACGCCGTAGTCGTCCTTCGCCCGGCCGGGGAAGAACATGTTGCGCACCGCGCGCACGCCCTCGTACGCGGCGGCGTGGGTGAAGTGGAAGCGGCCGGCGACGTCGCCCGCGGCGTAGACCCAGGGCGCGCTCGTCCTGAGCGACCCGTCGACGACGATCCCGCCCGGCGCAACCTCCACGCCGTGCTCCTCGAGCCCGAGCCCGTCGACGACCGGCGTGCGCCCGACGCCGACGACGACCTCCTCGGCCGCGAAGCGCTCGTCACCGGCGTGGACGACCTTCATCCCGTCCTCCACCGTGACCCGCTCGGCGCGGACGCCGACGCGGAGGTCGACGCCCTCGGCGCGGAGGATCTCGACGAGGCGGTCGACGAGCGCCGGCTCGTCGCGCTGGAGGATCCGGTCGGCCGTCTCGAGGACCGTGACCTCGACGCCGAGACGGCGGAAGCCCTGGGCCAGCTCGACGCCCACCGGGCCGCCGCCGAGGCAGATCAGCGAGCGCGGCGCCCGCTCGACGTCCCAGACGGTCTCGCTGGTGAGGAAGCCAGCCTCCGCGAGACCCGGGACCGCCGGCGCCGCGGGGCGCGAGCCGGTGCAGATCAGGGCGAAGCGTGTCTGAAGGGTCTGCCCGTCGACCTCCACCGCGTTCGGGCCCGCCAGCCGCGCCGCCCCGCGGTACAGGTCGATCCCGAGCTCGCGCTCGAAGCGCTCAGGGTTGTCGTCGGTCCGCGCGATCTCCTCCTGCACGGCGCGGATGCGCTCGAGGACCTTCGCCGTGTCGATCGCGGGCTCCACCGGCTCGATCCCGAAGTCGCCGGCGGTGCGCATGTGGTGCGCGACCCTCCCCGCGGCCAGCAGCGCCTTCGACGGCACGCACCCCGTCCACAGGCAGTCGCCCCCGACCCGGGCGCGCTCGACCGCGGCGACCTTGATCGGCAGCGTGCTCGCGAACTCGCAGGCGACGATCCCCGCCGACCCGAGGCCGACGACGACGAGGTCGTACCTCATGGCCGCCGACTCTAGGCGGCCAGCGCGCGGCGCAGGTCCTCGACGAGGTCCTCCGCCGCCTCGACGCCGCACGACAGGCGGACGAGGTCGGGCGGGACGGCCGCCGCGGAGCCCTCGACGGACTGGTGCGTCATCGCCTGCGGGACCTCGATGAGCGACTCGACGCCGCCCAGGGACTCGGCGAGCGTGAAGACCTCGGTGCCCGAGGCGATCTCAAGCGCTCGGGGGTGGCGGAAGGAGACCATGCCGCCGAAGCCGGGCCAGCGGACGTCCTCGACGCCCTCGGCGCGCAGCATCTCGACGACCGCGCGCGCGTTCTCGGTGTGCGCGGCGACGCGCAGGTGCAGCGTGCGCAGCCCGCGGTGGACGAGGAAGCAGTCGAACGGGCCGGGCACGGCGCCGACCGAGTTCTGGATGAAGCGGACGCCCTCGTGGAGCTCCTGGTCGGCGACGATCACCGCGCCGCCGACGACGTCCGAATGGCCGCCGAGGTACTTCGTCGTCGAGTGGACGACCGCGTCCGCCCCGAGCTCGAGCGGGCGCTGGACGGCCGGCGTCGCGAACGTGTTGTCGACCGCGACGAGCGCGCCGCGCTTGGCCGCCACGATGGCGGCGATGTCGACCTCGTTGAGCAGCGGGTTCGTCGGCGTCTCGACCCAGATCACCTTCGTCTCGTCGCGCACGGCGGCGGCGACGGCGGCCGGGTCGGTCTGGTCGACCATGTCGTACTCGAGGCCGAAGCGGCTGAGAACCTTGTCGACGAGCCGGTACGTCCCGCCGTAGAGGTCGTCGGGGAGGATCACGTGGTCGCCGGCGCTGGTCGCCGCGCTGAGCAGCGCGTGCGTGGCGGCCATGCCCGACGAGAACGCGGTGCCGAGGCCGCCCTCCAGCTCGCCGAGCGCGCGCTCCAGCGCCGCCCGCGTCGGGTTCGCGCTGCGGGAGTAGTCGAAGTCCTCGACGAACTCCCCGGGCTTCGGCTGCGCGTACGTCGACGTCTGGTGGATCGCCGGGATGACCGAGCCGTACGTGGGGTCGGGCTCGAGCCCCGCGTGGACCGCGCGGGTGGCAAAGCGGTGCGGAGGGCTCATCGGGCGAGCGCCTCGAGCAGGTCCGCGCGGGTCACCACGCCCGCCGCGCGCCCGTCGACCGTCACCAGCAGCGCGCCGCGCTCGCCGGCCAGCAGCGCGACCGCGTCGCTCGCGGCGTCGTCGGCGGCGACCGCCGGGAAGGGCGGCTCCATGACGTCGATCACCTCGGCGTTCAGCAGCGCGGAGTCCTCGACCGCGTGCTTGAGCAGCCCGCGCTCGCCGACGCTGCCGACCACGGCCTGCGCATCGTGCGAGGAGACGACCGGCAGCTGCGAGACGCGGTGCTCGTGCAGCAGGGCCACCGCGTCGCGGACCTTGTCGTGCGCGCGCACGGTCACGAGCGGCGGGACCTCCCCGCTCTCGTGCTTGCGGCTCAGCACCTCGCCGAGCGTCATCGTGCCGCTCGGGCGCTCGAGGAAGCCGTACTGCGTCATCCACGCGTCGCTGTAGATCTTCGAGAGGTAGCTGCGCCCGCCGTCCGGCAGGATCACGACCACCAGCGCCTCGGGGTCGTCGATCGTCGCCGCGGCCTCGAGCGCCGCGTGGACGGCGAGGCCGCCGCTGCCGCCGGTGAGGATCCCCTCCTCGCGCGCGAGCCGGCGGGTCATGAGGAAGCTGTCGCGGTCGGACACGGTGACCCAGCGGTCGACGATGTCGCGGTCGAAGGTCTCCGGCCAGAAGTCCTCCCCCACGCCCTCGACGAGGTACGGCTTGACGTCGTCGTTCGAGTAGATCGAGCCGACCGGGTCGGCGCCGACGATCTCGATGTCGGGGTTCATCTCCTTGAGGTACCGCCCGGTGCCGGTGACCGTGCCGCCGTTGCCGACGCCGACGACGAGGTGCGTGATCCGCCCGCCGGTCTGCTCCCAGATCTCGGGGCCGGTGGAGCGGTAGTGCGTCTCCGGGTTGGCCTGGTTGCGGTACTGGTTCGGCTGGAAGGCGCCCGGGATCTCCTCGGTGAGCCGGTCGGCGACGCGGTAGTAGGACTGCGGCGAGTCCGGCGCGACGTCGGTCGGCGCGACGATGACCTCGGCGCCGTAGGCGCGCAGGAGGTCGATCTTCTCCTTCGACATCTTGTCCGGCATGACGGCGATGACGCGATAGCCCTTCAGGCACGCAGCGATCGCCAGGCCGGTGCCCGTGTTGCCGCTCGTGGGCTCGACGATCGTGCCGCCGGGCTTGAGCCGGCCGTCGCGCTCGGCCGCCTCGATGAGCGACACCGCGACGCGATCCTTGATCGACCCGCCGGGGTTGAGCGCCGCGACCTTGGCGACGATCTGCGGCTTGACGCCGGCCCCGACGTGCGGCAGGCGGACCAGCGGCGTGTCGCCGATCGCGTCGAGGATCGAGGGGAGGATCTTCGTGGTCTGTCCGGTGGCCGCGCTCATGCGCCGAGTGTACGACTGATGCGGCCATCTGTCGTCAGCTCCGAATATCGTGCGAGAATCCCGCCGTATGCCGAACATGTTTCAGCTTGACGACGTGGACCGGGCGATTCTCGAACACCTGAGCGTCGACGCCCGGCTCCCGAACAACCGACTCGACGAGCGCGTCGGCCTGGCGCCCTCGACGTGCCTGGCCCGCGTGCGCGCCCTGCGCGAGG
>DASZDF010000722.1:0-2124 GCA_035942275.1 Solirubrobacteraceae bacterium
GTTCCGTCGCGCACCGCGATCCGCGTCACGCCCGCCGACGCCGCGCCCGGGACGTGCCCGAGGTCGGTCGTCGTCACGCGCGCCTGGCCTGCCGCGCCGATCCGTTCCACGAGCCGCTCGCGCCGCGACGCGTCGAGCTCGCTCATGACGTCGTCGAGGAGCAGCAGCGGCGGGCCTCCGCGCGCCTCGGCCAGCGCCTCGCGCTCGGCGAGGAGGAGCGCGAGGCGCGCGCGGCGCTGCTCGCCCTGCGACCCGTACGCGCGCAGCTCGCGCGCGTCGCGCAGCAGCACGAGGTCGTCGCGGTGCGGCCCGCGCCCGGTGAAGCCGCGCTCGAGATCGGAGTCCACACCGGTGGCAAGCTCCGCCGCCAGCTCGTCCGCATCGGCCGCGCGGGCCCGCGGCCGCTCCTCCAGCCGCGCCTCGCCGCTCAGCCCGAGCTCCTCCGCCGCGGCGGCGAACGGCGCCACGAGCGACGCGACCGCTGCGCTGCGGTCGGCCCGGAGCGTGGTGCCGTGGCGGGCGAGCTCGGCGTCCCACACGTGCAGCGACTCGCGCGACGCGATCCCGCGACGGACGCGCGACAGGAGCGCGTTGCGCTGCGCGAGGGCCTGTGAGTACGCCCGCCGCGTCGCCACGCGCGCCGGCCACAGCGCGGCGACGACCTGGTCGAGGTGCGAGCGCCGCAGCGCCGGCGGCCCCTTCACGAGCTCGAGGCGGTCGGGGAGGAAGACGCTGACGAGCGGCCGCGCGGCGGTGTCGGCCAGCCGCTCGACCGGCGCGCCGTCGACGCGGAAGCGCTTCGCCTCGCCCGGCTGGAACCCGACGGCCAGCTCATGCGTGCCGTCGCGGTCGCGCGTCTCGACCTCCACCCGCGCGGCCGAGGCGTCGAACGCGACGACCTCCCGCTCGTTCCCGGTCCGGCACGAGCGGCCCGTCAGCCCGAAGTAGAGCGCCTCGAGCAGGTTCGTCTTGCCGGCGCCGTTCGGCCCGTGCACCACCGTGAGCCCGGGCCCGATCCGCACCTCCGCCGCCGCGTAGCTGCGCCACCCGCGGACGCGCAGCGACTCGACGCGCGGACCGTCCACCGAAGAGGTCACCACGGCTCCGCCGTCCAGGCATCGCCCACTATCGCGAACGGCTTCATCCGGACGCCGTTGACCGGGCCTTCGGCCCTTTAGACGTTCAGCCGGATCGGCATGATCAAGTACAGGAACCCGCTGCCGTCACCGGCCTCGATCAACCCGGGCCGCAGCGGGCTGATGAGCTTGAGCAGCAGGGCGTCGGCGTCGACCGACTCGAGCCCGTCGCGCAGGAACTCCGGGTTGAAGCCGATCTCGAACGGTTCGCCCCCGAACGGCACCGGCAGCGTCTCGAGCGCCTCGCCGACGTCGGGCGTCTGGGCCGACACCTTCAGCTCCCCCTCGCCGAAGCTCAGCCGCAGCGGCGCATTCTTCTGCGCGAGGAGCGAGATCCGCCGCACGACCTCGGTGAGCTCGCGGGTGTCCACGCGCAGCTCGTGCTCGTACGTCTCGGGCAGGAGCTGGCGGTAGTTCGGGAACTGGCCCTCGATGAGGCGCGAGGTCAGGACCATCCCGCCCACGTCGAAGACGATCTGGTTCGCGCGCTTCGTCACGGCGAGGGTCTCGCTGCCGGCCTGCTGTGCGATCCGCGCGAGCTCCTGGAGCGCGCGCGCCGGCACGTTGGCCTCGAAGGCGCCGTCGAGCGGGGCGTCGAGCGGGGTCTCCTTTACCGAGAGGCGGTACGAGTCGGTCGCGACCATCCGCAGCTCCTGGCCGGACGCCGAGACGAGGATGCCCGTGAGGATCGGGCGCGTCTCGTCCCGCGACGCCGACCGCGCCACCTTCCCCACGGTCTCGACGAACGCTTCGGCCGGCACCGTTACGACGGCCTCGCCGCCCGGCTCCGGGAACGGCGGGAAGTCCTCCGCGCGCAGCGTCCGGATGTGGAAGGTCGCCGAGCCGGAGAGGAGCTCGACGTCCTGCTGCTCGGCGCGCAGCTCGATCGTCACGGTGTCGGACGGAAGGGCGCGGGCGACGTCGAGCGTCAGCCGGCCGGGGAGGACCGCCGTGCCCTCGCGCTGGACCTCCGCCTGGAGCGGGACGC
>DASZDF010000723.1:0-4675 GCA_035942275.1 Solirubrobacteraceae bacterium
GCCCGGTGCGCGTCGCGCCGCTGGGCCGGGGCGGTTCGAGGGCGGTCGGGCCGGCGTTCTGCGGCGGCGGCGACGGTGGGGGCCGCGGGGGTCGGCTACCGCCGGGTCCGGCGCTGCGCTGCGGTTGCACGTCGACGATCGCCTCAGCGGTCGCCGTCGCCCCGAGGTCGTCCTCGACGGTGACGGTCACCTGGTGCTCCGCGGGGTAGTGGTACGCGGTCTGCACGACGGGCTCGGACGACTCCAGGTCCGTGCTGCCGTCGCTCTCGAAGTCGAAGTGGTACCGCGCGATCGTCCCGCCCTGCGACCGCGAGCCGGTCGCGTCGAGGGTCACCGCCTCGCCGACCTGCGGCGACTGCGGCGCGACGCGCAGCGCCGGCTCCGGGGGCCACGCCACGATGACGTCCTCGCTGCCCACCGAAGAGCTGTCGTCGAGGTGGACGATCCAGCGGACGGTGTGGCGGCCGCGCTCCTCGAAGACGTGCTCGAGGACAGGATCCTCGCTCTTCTGGATCTCGTACTCGCCGTCGCCGTCGAGGTCCCAGCTGAATCGCTTCCCCTCCTCGTCGGGCTCGACCGCGCCCTCCAGGCTGAGGCGGCGCGTCGCGCCGGGCGGGGCGATCTCGGGCGTGACGCTGAACGTGGGCGGGATCGCCGGGCAGCTCGAGGGATGCGGCTCGTCCGCCTCCACGTACCGCGAGAGCATGTACGCGGGAAGGTGCGCGGCGCTGAAGCGGGCCCAGAACACGCCGGCGTCGCCCTGTCCGTCGAAGAACGCGGCGCGCGGGTAGCTGTATGGCCGCGGGCACACGACGGTCTCGGGCGGGTCGAAGCCGTCGGTGTCGTTCCCGCGCGCGATGCGCAGCTGCGAGGTGTGGCTGTCGACGAACCACACCGCGGGGGTGCCGTCCGGCGCGATCGCAGCGATCGGCCAGCTCGCGACGGCGCGGGAAGCGCTGTGCGCGTCGGTGAACGTCCCGGTCATGAGGTCGACGCGGACCGCCCGCGCGTCCGCCGACCACCCCGTCCGCTCGGTCGAGCCGTCGGGCAGGTGCTCCTCGCTCGTGGTGTGGTGCTCCTGCCACGCGACGACCGCCGCGCCGTCGCCGCCGGCCTTCGTCACCACCCACTCGTCCACGCTCGCCTCGGGGCCGATCACCCGCGAGCCGCCGAACGGCAGCCCGGGCTGCGCGATCGCGGCGCGGACGTCTCCGGAGTGCCCGCCGGTGCTCGACTCCGGCCAGGCGGCGAGCGCGCGGCCGTCCGTGTCGAAGGCCAGGCCGGGCGAGCCGGCGCGAGCGCCCGGCGCCGAGAGCCGCTGCGGCGGCCCGAACACGCCGCCGGCCGGCATGCGCGCGACCCAGGCCGCGCCGCCGGTGTTCCAGCGGCCGTCGCGCCAGCCGACGAGGACGTCGCCATCCGGCCCGATGGCGAAGCCGCCGACGAACCAGGACTCGTCGTCGGGGATGGTGCCCGCGACCGGCTGGGCGGGGAGGAACGCGGCCCCTGCGGGGCGCATCCGGACGTAGAAGCGCCGGCCCTCGAAGTCGTCGTCGTACCACCCGTAGAGCACCGCGAGGTCGCCGCGCGCGTTCACGGCGGAGCTGACGGAGAGGGTCGTGTCCGCGACGTCCTGCGCCGGGCCGAAGCTCCCGCCGGGAAGGCGCTGCGCGACGCGGGCCTTGTAGCCGCCGTCGACGAGCTTCATCCAGCTCGCCCACGCGACGCCGGTGCCGTCGGTCACGACGGTCGGGTAGTAGGTCGGGCCGGGGTCGAGGACCTGCTCCGGTCCGTCGTCCTCGTCCGGCGGCCGTATCTCAGCGCGCAGCGCGCCGGCCGTCTCTTGGTTTCACACGATCACGACCTCGTCGAGCGCGGTGACCGCGGCATGGGCGAAGAAGGCGTCGTGCGGCGTGGCCGCGGAGTGCGACCACGCGCGCGCCGCCTGCGCGGTGGCGGGCGCCGCGGGAAGAGCGCCCGCAGCGACCGCGAGCAGGAGGGCGATCCTTCGCGCAGCGCTCAAAGCACTGCCAAGCATTCCAGTCCAGCCGGATCGCCGAGCCGGTTGCCGCGTCCTCAGTAGTCGGCGCGGCGGGACGGGTCGTCGACCGCCTCGGGCGGCTCGTCCGGCCAGCGGCCGTGCTCGTCGAAGAACGCGCGTGCGGCGTCCTCGTCGTGGCGCTCGTCGTGCCCGGTGCGGATGATCAGCACGAAGAGCGGGATCGAGCCGAGCGCGAGGACGAGCGTGACCCAGTCGAGGACGCTCACAGGAGCTCCACGGCGTCGCCGACGGCGATCCGCGCGGGGCCGAGCGCCTGTGCCCAGACGCCGAAGTACGTGTCGTGGCGGTCGTTGATCACGCGCAGGACGTCGGGGCTCTTCTCGAGCGTGTCGGGGTCGTGGATGGTGATCGCGCAGCGGTCGCTCGCGCTCACGACCTCGAGCTCGGCGTCGCCGACGCGGATGCGCCGCCCTTCCCACGCCGACTCCTCGAACGGCTCGGTGTCGAGCTCGACGTGGATGTTCGGGCGGAAGCGGCGGATGTCGACGGGCATCCCGAGCTCTTCCTCGAGCGCGCGGCGCGACGCCTCGACCGTGAGATGGACGCCGGAGACGTCGGCGAGGCCCTGCGGGTCCTGGACGAGCGCAACCTCCTTGCCGAGGTAGTCGCCGACCGCCCGTTCGAGGTCCTTGTCCCACGCGAACTCGCGGCCGTCGGGTGCGAACACGCGCGGCCCCTGCGCTCCGTTCGGCGTCGCGCGCCACGCGAGCATCCGCGGCGCGACGCGCGCGGTCAGCTTCCGCCCGCCCCGCAGCCACACCGCGTGCTTGCGATCCCCCTCCACGCCATGCGTGTCGACGCCGAACGCGTCGACGGCCTCGCCGGCCATCGACTTGACGGGGAAGCGGTGCAGGGAGAGGACATCGCCGCGCGGCACGGGACCCAGCGTACGATCCCGCGATGCCCCTCGACGACAACGTCCGCGACCTCTTCGAGAAGCCGAACCTCGTGCACGTCGCGACGGTCATGCCGGACGGCCCGCCGCACTTGGTCGCGGTGTGGTCGGGCTTCGTGGTCGGCGACCGTCCGCGGGCGCGTGGTGGAGACCCGCGAGGGCGACGCTGCCGTTCGAGGACCGGCCGGCGGCGCCGTGACGCGCCGCGCCCGCGCGGCTCAGAAGCCCGCGAGGCCGGCCGCCCGCAGGTAGAGGACCGCGTCGTACTTCACGTCGGGCGAGGCCGGCGACCGGCGGAGGCACGGGTCCGTCGGCGACCGGACGCGATGGACGCACGCCGCCTGCGCCCGCAGCTCGTCACCCCTCCCCTCGAACCTGTCGATGCCTCGAGTAGCGGTCACGTAGAGCGCCGGGAGCGCGAGGACGAGCGCGATCAGCGCCAGCGCCCTCGTGCCGAGCCCGTGGCGCGGGGCGATCGCGAACACCAGGGCGAGCGTGCTGACCGCGAACAGGGCGCCGACCGTCGCGTACCGGCTCGAGCCGGCCTGCTGCCAGCCGTGCCCGACGCGGGCGACCCCGGTGATCGCCGCGGCGCCCAGGGCGTACGCGCCGGTCGCGAGCCAGAACGAGCTGCGGTCGAGCAACGCGCGGTCCGCGCGATGGCGCACGACGTACGCCGCGCCCGCGAGGAACGTGGCGACGAGTCCGAGCCCGGCGACCGCGCCCGTCGCCGCAGTGTGGCCGAACGGGCTGCCGACGTAGAGGACCACGTACCGGGCCAGCTCCAGGGGCTGCTCTAGGAACACCGTCTTCGAGGGGTGAAACGGCGGGTCGATGTACTCCGCGTAGTACGCGACGAACGTGAGCACGCCCAGCGCGGCCCAGACGCGCCACGGGCGCCCGCGCAGCACGAGCAGCGCGAGCCCCACCGGCCAGACGACGGTCCCGTGGCCGAGCGAGAACGAGGCGACGATCGCGCACGCGGCGCCCACCGCGAGCCCGGCCGGTCGCGATCGCTCGAGCAGGAACGTCAGCGACCAGCAGGCGCCGATCGCCGCGAGGCTCGACAGGAACCACTCGAGCTGCCAGCCCCACAGCCAGCTCTCCCACTGGCTCGTCGAGAACAGCACGATCGAGGCCACGACGCCGGCGATCGCGAACGCCGCGCGCTCGAGCGTCCGGCGCAGCGCGAGCGCGACGAGCACGAACGTCGCGAGCGCCACCGCGAAGTTCAGCGCGAGCTCCGCGCGGATGTCCCAGTCCGTGAGCTGCGCGAGGAGGATCTGGGTCGTCCGCGGCACGACCGGGCGATGCTCGTTGTGCTGGGCGTACAGCTCGCCGGCGCCGAGCGAGCCGGCCTGATGCTCCTGCAGGAAGGGCACGAGACCGAACCACTGGTCGTACCACGGCACGTTCACGCCGTGCGTCGCGATGAGGGCGAGCGTCAGGGCCGGTGCCGCGGACACCGCGACCAGCCAAGCCGCCCACCGGCCCCGGCCCACCATCAGACGCTCACGTACCCTGCCCGCCGCGCTCGCGGTCACCGGAGGCCCAGCGCGCGCAGGCGCGCCCCGAGCATCGGCGCGAGCGTCGCGCCGTAGGCCGCGGTGATGTGGGTCTCGTCCTTGTGGACCAGCGCTCCCCCGACGACGGGGAAGCAGCGGCTCGCTCCGCAGAAGTAGCGGGTCATGTCGACGAGGCGGACGCGGCGCGAGCCG
>DASZDF010000724.1:0-7930 GCA_035942275.1 Solirubrobacteraceae bacterium
TGATCAGGGACCCGCGGACGCGCAAGCTCTCGTTCACCGGCTCGACCGAGGTCGGCAAGAAGCTCATCGAGCAGTCCGCCGACCAGGTGCTGCGCGTGTCGATGGAGCTGGGCGGCAACGCGCCGTTCCTCGTGTTCGACGCCGCCGAGATCGACGCCGTCGTCGAGGGCGCGTTGGTCGCGAAGATGCGCAACATCGGCGAGGCGTGCACCGCCGCCAACCGCTTCCACGTCCACGCGAAGGTCGCCGACGAGTTCGCCGAGAAGCTCGCGAAGCGGATGGGCGAGATGAAGGTCGGCCGCGGGACGGAGCCGGACGTGAAGGTCGGCCCGCTCATCGACGACGACCAGCGCTCGAAGGTGGCCGAGCTGGTCGCGGACGCGACGGCGCAGGGCGCCGAGGTGCTGACCGGCGGCGAGGCGATCGACGGAGCCGGCTACTTCTATCGCCCGACCGTGCTGCACGGCGTCGGCGGGGGCGCGCGGCTGCTCAAGGAGGAGATCTTCGGGCCGGTCGCGCCGATCGTGTCGTTCGGTGACGAGGAGGAGGCGATCCGCGCGGCCAACGACACCGAGTACGGCCTGGTGGCCTACGTCTACACGTCGAACCTGAAGCGCGCGTTCCGCGTCGTGGAGGGGCTCGAGACCGGCATGGTCGGCCTCAACCAGGGGATGGTCTCCAACGCGGGCGCGCCGTTCGGCGGCGTCAAGCAGTCGGGCTACGGCCGCGAGGGCGGCCGGGAGGGCATCGAGGAGTACCTCGAGACGAAGTACGTCGCGATGAAGCTCTAGCGGGCGTCAGCCGCCGCGCTGCTCGCGCTTCTTGCGGCGCTCCTCCCGGAACGCCTCCTTCTTCTTCACCTCGCGCTCGGCGCGCCGGCCGTCGGACTCGCGCGCCGCCCGACCGCGCAGCCCGAGCTTCGGCGGCGGCGAGATCGGCGTGAAGAGCCGCTTCGTCCGACCCTCGCCGCACGCGGGGCATACCGGCGCGTCGCCGGGCTTCGCCCACGCCTCGAAGCGCTCGTCGCAGGCGTCGCACGCGAAGTCGTAGAGCGGCATCCGCCACCCAAGCGTACCCCCAGGGCACCGTCGGACCCCGCCTCTAGCCTTCACCAGCTCATGCTCGTGGACCTGTCGGCGCCGATCGTCCCCAGCCCGCCGGAGACGCCGGAGCCCCTGCGGACCGAGATCGCCTTCTCCGACCACGCGGCCGGCGCGCAGGCGATCGAGGCGCTGTTCGGCGTCCCGCCGCGGCTGCTGCGCGACGGCGAGGGCTGGGCGGTCGAGGAGTTCCACCGCTTCGGCACCCACAACTCCACGCACATCGACGCGCCGTGGCACTACAACTCGACGATCGCCGGTGAGCCGGCGCAGACGATCGACCAGCTCCCGCTCGAGCTCTTCTACGCGCCCGGCGTCCGCCTCGACTTCACGCACAAGGAGGACGGCGACCCCGTCACCGCGGAGGAGGCCGAGCAGGCGCTCGAGGCGGCGGGGCACGACCTCCAACCTCGGGACATCGTCCTCGTTCACACAGGACGTGACGCGTTCCTCGACGCGCCCGACTACATCGCCCGCGGCTGCGGCGTCACCGCGGAGGCGACGCGCTGGCTGTTCGAGCGCGGCGTGCGGGTGATGGGCATCGACGCCTGGGGCTGGGACATGCCCCTGCACCTCCAGGCCGCCGCGGCCGTCGAGCGCGACGAGCCCGGCGTGTTCTGGGCGGCCCACCAGGCCGACCTGCCGTACTGCCAGATCGAGCGGCTCGCGAACCTCGCCGCGCTACCGTCAACCGGGTTCCAGGTCGCCTGCTTCCCCCTCCCGATCGTCGGAGCGAGCGCCGCGCCGGCCCGCGTCGTCGCCATCGTCTGAAGACCCCGTGAACGTCCAGAGCGCCCGCCCCCGCACTGCCGTCGCCGCCCTCGTGGCCGTGGTGGTCCCGGCCGCGGTCGCCGTCGCGTTCGCCGGGGGCGGGATCGGCCTCGGCGGCGAGCCGGACGTCCGCGAGCGCTGGGGCGGCCACGGCGGCGAGCCGGTGATCCGCACCGGCGACCCGGCACGCGTCGCGCTCGACGGCGAGTGGTTCGTGCGCGAGGACCCGCGCGCGATCGGCACCGGGCACGGGTGGCAGAACGGGACGTACGGCGGCAACCCCGTCCGCCTGCCGTTCGTCCCCAACGCGCGCAAGATCACCGGAGAGGAGGGCGTCGAGTCGCACGAGGGCTCGGTCGCCTGGTACCGCACGACGTTCCGCGTGCCCGACGACGGCCGCTACGGGCTGCGCTTCGAGTCGGTCAACCACAAGGCGACGGTGTGGGTCGACGGCAAGGAGATCGGCGGGCACATCGGGACGTATCTCCCCTTCGAGATCGACCTCGACCTCGAGGCCGGCCGCGACCACACCCTGGTCGTCCGCGCCGACTGGCGCGGGCCGGACGACATGAAGGCCGAGGGCTGGCACCGGGCGTGGTTCAACTTCGGCGGCATCAACCGCGAGGTGACGCTGCGCGCGCTGCCCGACGCCGACGTCGTCGCGCCGACCGTGGAGACGACGGTCCGGGGCGAGGACGCGCGCGTGAAGGTCAGCGCCGCCGTGCGCAACCTCGCCGGCTCGAAGGACCCGATCGAGCTGAGCGGCACGCTGCGACGCGGCGACAACGACCCGATCGAGGTCGACTTCCCGGCGGTCGAGGTGCCGGCGGGCCGTAGCGTCCGCGTGTCGGCGACGGTCACCGTCGACGACGCCGACCTGTGGTCGCCGGCCTCGCCGACCCTCTACGACCTCGAGCTGCGGACCACCGACGCCGGCCTCGCCGGCTGGCGCGGGCGGATCGGCCTGCGCCAGATCGCGCGCAGCGGCTCGACGATGCTGCTCAACGGGCGGCCGATCAAGCTGCGCGGCGCGTCGCTGCACGAGGACGCGTGGCCGCGCGGCGACGGCCTGCACGCGAGCGACATGGACGCGCTGGTCTCCGAGCTCGAGAGCCTCGGCGCGAACGCGACGCGCGCGCAGCACGCGCTCAACCCGGCGCTGCTCGAGCGCCTCGACGAGGCGGGCGTGCTGGTGTGGATGGGCGTCGGGCCGGTCGACGCGCCCGGCGCGTGGACGTCGCGCGGCGAGCGCCTGGAGGCGCAGGCCCGCGAGCGGGTGCGCGACTCGGTCGCCCAGCTCCAGACCCACCCGTCGATCTTCGCGTGGAACCTCGCCAACGAGGTCGCGGGGCAGGGCCACCCGGCGGGCCAGGCGCCGTACATCTCCGCCGCGGCGCAGGAGCTCCAGGAGCGCGACCCCAGCCGGCTCGTCGGGCTCGACGTCTGGGGCTCGCACCCGCCGCGCGAGGACGGTCCGATGTACCGCCACGTCGACGCGATCGGCTGGACGAACTACCTGGGCTGGTACACGGAGCCGTACGCGACGCGCGAGGAGCTCGAGACGCTGATCCGCACGAAGCTCGGCGAGCTGCGGACCGTGTTCCCGGACCGCGTGATCATCGTGACCGAGTTCGGGGCGGAGGGGAGCAGGCGCAACGACGACGACCAGCCCGGCGGGCTCGGGTTCCAGGCCGACCTCCTGCGCACGCACATCCGCACGTACGGCGACACGCCGGACCTGACGGGGATGCTCGTGTGGAACCTGCGCGACTTCGCCGTCGCGCCGAGCTTCAACGGCGGGTCGATCACCGAGGTCGTCAGCGACATCTCGCTCGTGCCCGGCCTCAACGAGAAGGGCCTGCACACGTACACCGGGAGGCCGAAGCCGGCCGCCCGCGCCGTGCGCGACGAGTTCGCGGCGATCGCGCCCTAGCGGCGCCGGCCGTTGACGATCTCGCAGCCGCGGACCGTGTCGCGGCGGTCGGTGGTGACGCGGTCGCGGCCGGCCCCGCAGCGGACGACGTCGCGGTCGCGGTCGCGGGCGTTGATGCGGTCCGGCCCGCTGCCGCCGAAGAGGCGGTCGGCGCCCGGGCCGCCGTCGATCTCGTCGCCGAACGTGCCGCCCGCGAGGACGTCGTCGCCCGTGGCGCCGACGAGCTGGTCGTTCGCGCCGCCGCCGCTGATCCGGTCGCCGCCGCCGCCGCCCTGGAGGTTGTCGTCGCCCGGCCCGCCGAGCAGGCGGTCGTCGCCGCGCATGCCCTGCGCGGTGTCGCGGCCGCTGCCGCCGTCGAGCCGGTCGCGCCCGCCCTCGCCGTGCATCTGGTCGTCGCCCGAGCCGCCGCGGATGTCGTCGTCGCCGGCGATCCGCCGCGGGCGGTTGCCGAAGAGGACGTCGTCGAACTCGAAGCCGAGGTCGACGTCGCCGCCGAGGAAGTCGCGCCCGGAGCCGCCGATGATGACGTCGGTCCCGTGGCCGCCGACGACGTAGTCGCTGCCCGGCCCGCCCTCGAGGCGGTCGCGGCCCGGGTTGCCCTCGAGCGCGTCGGAGTCTCCGCCGCCGACCAGCCGGTCGTTCCCCTCGCCTCCGGAGAGCGTGTCGGAGTCGACCCCGCCCCTGACGCTGTCGTCGCCGCGCCCCGCGCTCACGCGGTCGCGGTCGCGGGCGCCGATCGGCGCCTGGAGGCGGACCTCGAGCGGGAGCCTCGTCGGCCCCGCCCGGATGACGTCGTCGCCGGCGCCGCCGAAGATCACGTCGCAGCCGGAGTCGCCGGAGACGACGTCCGCGCCCTGCTCGCCGAAGACCGCGTCGCCGCTGCGCCCCCCGCTCAGGCGGTCGTCGCCGTCGCCGCCGCTGATGCAGTCGTGCCCGTCGCGCCCGGCGATCTCGTCGCGCGCGCCGAAGCCGAGCAGCGAGTCGCCGACGGGGCCGCCGGCCAGGCGGTCGTCGCCCTCGGAGCCGAAGCCCTCGCGCGCGACGGGCGGCGAGCCGGGCTCGACGGCGACGACGTCGCCCTCGTCGAGCCGGCCGATGCGGCACGCCCCGGGGCGGCTCACGAGCAGCTCGCGCTGCCCGTCGCCGTCGAGGTCGGTGCCGGAGGCCAGCGAGGAGCCGACGCGATCGACGCCGGCGCCGCGGAGGGCCAGCGCGCGGTCGCCGGGCGCGGCGAGCGCGACGTCGCCCGGCTCGCGCGCGCCGTACACGACGTGCGCCGCGCCGCCGATCGCGCCGGGCGACCGGTCGCTGATCCCGGGCGCGCCGACCAGCAGGTCGGCCAGGCCGTCGGCGTCGACGTCACCAGCGGGCGACAGCGCGAAGCCGGTGACGTCGCCGCCCGCGACGCCCGCGATCCGGAAGCCCGCGCCGCCGAGCGCGTCGACGTCGACCGTCGGGCGGCGCTCGCGCGCGCCGTAGACGACGAACGCGTCGCCGCGCGCCGCGACGTCGGGGTTGCCCTGCGCCGGGCGCAGCGGCGCCGACATCGCGACGTCGGCGAGCCCGTCGCCGTTGACGTCGCCGGCGCCGGCGAGCGCGAAGCCGAGGTAGCCCGACTGCTGGCTCTCGATGCGGGTCACCGCGGGGCCGGGCCGGCCGAGGTCGACCGTCGTCGTCTCCCGCCGCCCGTAGACGATGCTCACGACGCCCGAGACCTCGAGCAGCTCGCGTTCGGAGCGCACGTCGCCGAGCCCGGCGTACGGGGAGCCGAGCGCGATGTCGCCCAGGCCGTCGCCGTCGACGTCGCCGAGCGCGTCCGCCGTGACGGCGATCGGCCCGTCGTCGCCGCCGCCCTCGATCCTGAACCCCGCCCCGGGCTCGAGCTTCGTGACCTCCTTGCGCCCGCCGCGCAGCCCCGGCCCCCCGAAGAGCACGTAGGCGACGCCCACCTCCTCGGGGTCGAACGCGCCCTCGGCCGCCACGACGAGGTCGTCGACGCCGTCGCCGTTGATGTCGCCGCCGGCGGACGCGAAGTCGACGCCCTCGCCGACGATGACCGTCTCCCGCTGCTCGGGCCGGCGCAGGTCGATGTCGCGCGGCTCGCGGGTGCCGGCGACGATCGCCACGCCGCTCGAGTAGGAGAGCCCGAGCGCCAGGTCGTCGAGGCCGTCGCCGTTGACGTCGCCGGCGCCCGCGATCGGCCGCTGGTCGTACGTGCGCGCGCCGGCGATGCGGAAGCTGCGCAGCCCCGGGACGCGGTCGCCGCCGAGCAGGATCCGCACCTGGTCGTCGCCGTCGGTCCAGACCGCGGCGTCGGTGCTGCCGTCGCCGTCGAAGTCGCCGATCTCCGCGACCCCGTCGGCGTCCTCGATGCCGCGCAGGACGAACGCCGACCGCGCCTCGAGCTCGGACACGCCCGCGTCCCGCGCCGCAGCGGCCGGTGCGGCGGCGACGACGGTCGCGATGACCGCCAGGAGCAGCGCGCGCGTGGTCAACCCTGCTCGGCCGCGGACCCCGCGGCGATCTTCCGCAGGTCGAGCGCCTTGTCGAGCGTCTCCTCGTCGACGCCCTTCTCTCGCGCGACCTCGCGCAGCGTCCGGCCCGAGGCCGCCGCCTCCTTGACGATCTCGCTGGCCCGGTCGTAGCCGATGTACGGGTTGAGCGCGGTGGCGACCGCGAGCGTCGACTCCGCCGAGCGCTCGCAGCCCTCGAGATTGGCCTCGACGCCGTCGACGACCTTCTCGGCCAGCAGCTCGCTCGCGCTCGCCAGCAGCTGGATCGACTGGAGCAGGTTGCGCGCGATGAGCGGGATGCGGACGTTCAGCTCGAAGTTGCCCTGCGACCCGGCGACGGTGATCGCCGTGTCGTTGCCCATGACCTGGCAGCCGACCTGGAGGACGACCTCGGGGATGACCGGGTTGACCTTCCCGGGCATGATCGACGACCCCTTCTGGAGCTCGGGCAGCAGCAGCTCCCCGATGCCGGCGCGCGGGCCGGAGCCCATCCACGCGAGGTCGTTGGCGATCTTCGTCAGCGAGACCGCGATCACCTTGAGCATCCCGCTGAGCTCGACGAGCGCGTCGCGGTTGCCCTGCGCCTCGAAGGGATCCTCCGGCGCGCGGATCTCCAGGCCGGTCGCCTCGCCGAGCAGCGCACGGACGCGCTCGGCGAACCGCGGGTGCGTGTTGAGGCCCGTGCCCGTCGCGGTGCCGCCGAGCGGGATCTGCGCGACGTGCGGCAGCGCGGCCTCGACGCGCTGCCGGCCGAGGCGGATCTGCGCCGCGTAGCCGCCGAACTCCTGCCCGAGCGTGACCGGCACCGCGTCCATCAGGTGCGTGCGGCCGGACTTCACGATGTCGGCGAACGCGTCCGCCCTGCCGGCGAACGACTCCTCGAGGCGCGCGAGCGCGGGGAGGAGCCGGTTCGTCGCCTCGTCGAGCGCGGCGAGGTGGACGGCGCTCGGGAAGACGTCGTTCGACGACTGCCCCATGTTCACGTGGTCGTTGGGGTGCGCGCCCTCGCCGGCGAGGTTGGCGATGACCTCGTTGGCGTTCATGTTCGAGGACGTGCCGGAGCCCGTCTGGAAGACGTCGATCGGGAACTGGTCGTCGTACTCGCCCTCGGCGACCTGGTCGGCGGCGGAGGCGATGCGCTCCGCCAGCTCCGCGTCGAGCAGCCCGAGCTCGGCGTTCACGCGCGCGGCGGCGCCCTTGATCCTGCCGAGCCAGCGCACGACCGACACCGGGATGCGCTCGCCGGAGACCGGGAAGTTCCCGATCGCCTTGTTCGTCTCGCCGCCCCAGAGCTGCTCAGCCGTCGCCATCAGTGCCTCCGCGTCGAAAAGTCGTCCTCTTGGACGGTACTCCGGCCCGGCGCCAGGCCGAGCCGCGGCGGCACCCGCAAGATTCCGGCGCATCGCGCGTTACGTGCCACATGTCGCGAACCGCCCCCCTTCTCAGCGTCCTCGTCCTCCTCGTCCTCCTCGCGCTGGCCGCACCGGCCTCCGCCGCGCAGACCTGCGCCACCGGATCGAAGGCCCAGGCGGCCACGGCGCTGTACGGAGCGGGCACCGAAGTGGTGTCGACGCAGAGCGTCGCCGGCCTGCGCACCGCGCTCGTCCTCGAGC
>DASZDF010000725.1:0-5208 GCA_035942275.1 Solirubrobacteraceae bacterium
GGTAAGGAAGCCGAGGGTCCGGACGCGCCCCCACGCGTCCGTCCCGCCGCGCTACGTCGACGTCGTCGTCAACGGGCGCGCCAGCGGCCTCGGCGATCCCCGCCGGGCACTCACGAAGATCGTCGCGCTCCTCGAGGCCGCCGGCGCCCGCGCCCGCGGCACGATCACGCGCTCGCCGGAGGACCTCGCGGAAGCGCTCGTCCGCGCCGAGGGGCGGCGGGTCCTGCTCGCCGTCGGAGACGGCTCCCTGCACGCGGTCGCCAACCTCGTCGCCGGCGACGTCCTGCGGAGCGGCCCGCTGGAGAGCGACCGGCTCGCAGCGGCGGCGGCCGCGCTTCCGGAGCTCGCCCTCCTTCCCGCGGGGCGCGCGAACAACCTCGCGCACGCGCTCGGCGTCCCCACCCACTGGCGCGCGGCGGTCAACCTCGCGGTGCGCGGCGAGGCGCGTCCGTTCGACGCGCTCGCCGTTCACACGCCGCAGCGCTCGCTGGTCGCGGTCGAGGGCGTCAGCGCGGGCTTCCACGCCTCCGCCCGCACGCTCTACCACGGCGAGAACTCGGGCGACCTCTCCGCGGGCGTCAGCGCGTTCGCCCGCGCGATCCGCCACTTCGCCCCCGTCCCCGTCCGCCTCACCGTCGACGGTCACCTCGTCGAGGAGGGGCAGGTCGCGCAGGTCTTCGTCTCCAACGCGCCGCTCTTCGCCTACGGCTTCCGGGTCGACCCGATCGCGAAGGTCGACGACGGCTTCCTCGAGACGATCGTGCTCCGCGCGAGCACCCGGCGCGAGACGCTCTCCCTGCTGCGCGCCGCGCACGGCGGCCGCCACCTCGACCGGCCCGGCGTCGACTGGTACCGCGGCGTCACCGCGCAGCTCGACCTCGACGTCCCGCTCGTGGCCGACGCCGAGCCGCTCGGCGTGACCTCCGCGACCATCTCGACCCTTCCCGGCCTGCTGAAGGTGGTGCGGCCGTGATCCGCTTCCTCGCGGCGTTCTCGGCCGTCGCCGTCGGCCTCGGCCTGGCCCGGGCGCTGACCACCACGTACATCCCCGTCCTCCTCGACGACATCGACGACAACCCGGCCGCCATCGGCGCGGTCATGCTCGTCAACGCGATCGCCGGGTTCTTCGTCCCGCTCGCGGCGGGCTGGTGGAGCGACCGCCGCGGCACGCGCGCGCCGTTCATCCTCGGCGGCTCGATCGTCGCGGCCGGCGGCCTCGCCGCGATCGCGCTCGGCAGCGCCAGCTCGTACTTCGCGCTGACCCTCGCCGCCGCGACCGTCTACGTCGGGCTCAACGCCGCGACCACCGCGCACCGCGCCGTCGTCGCCGAGCGTTTCGAGGACGAGCGGCGGCCGCGCGCGACCGGCGGACAGGAGATCGCCCTGCTGCTGGGCGCCCTCGTCGGCACCGTCGCCGGCGGCGCGCTCGTCGAGAGCTCGCCGCAGCTGCTCTTCGCGCTCGCCGGCGTCGCGGTGCTCGTGCTCACGATCCCGACGCTCGGCCTCAACATCGTCCGCGGCCGGAACACGAAGCAGGTGGCCGAGGCGCCGCCGCGCGCCCGCGACATCGTCCGCGTCCTGCGTACCCCCGGCGCCCGCGAGATCCTCGGGGCGCAGATCCTGTGGGTCTTCGCCTACGTCGCCCTGCCGCCGTTCATGATCCTCTACGCCGACGAGGTGCTCGGCCTCGGCGCCGCCACCGCGGGCCTCGTCCTCGCCGCGTTCGGCCTGCTCACCGGCGCGGGGATGCTCGCCGCCGGCGCGCTGCCGCCCGAGCGCGTGCGGATGACGCTCCACGCGGGAACGCTCGCCCTCGGCGTCGGGCTGCTGCTCGCGCTCCCCGCCTCCAGCCTCGCGGCCGCGGCCGCGCCGTTCGCGCTCGCCGGCGTCGGCGCCGGCGTCGTCACCGCGCTCGGGTTCCCCTACTTCGCCCGCTTCATCCCCGAGGGCGAGGCCGGGGCCTTCTCCGGCGCGTTCTTCAGCGGGCGCGCCATCGCGCTCGCCGCGGCGCTGCCGAGCGCCGGCGGCCTGATCGCCCTCACCGGCTCCTACCGCGCGCTGCTCGCGATGGGCGGCGCCGCCGTGCTCGCCGCGATCCCGCTCAGCCGCGCCGAGCGCACGAAGCGCGAGCGCCTCGACCCTCTGCCCCACCGCTCGGCGCTGCGCGGCGTCCTGCGGGTGTGGGCCCCGCGGCTCGCGATCGGGATCGCCGGGATCGCCGCCGTCGGCCTCGCGCTGCCGGCGCTGCAGGGGACGGACGAGGCCGTCTTCCGCCAGGTCAACGGCCTCGGGCAGGGCCCGGAGTGGCTCTACCAGGCCCTCGACCCCCACAGCCGCAACTACGCGATCCTGCTGGCCGTCGCGCTCGTGGCCGGCGCCTTCTTCCGCCGCGCCCGCTACGTCGCGGGGGCGGGCCTCGCGGTGCTCCTGGCGGCGTTCGGCTCCGACCTGATCCTCGAGCCGTTCCAGATCCTGTTCGACCGGCCGCGGCCGGAGGAGGCGCTGGGCGCCGAGGCCGGCCTCTACGACGGCCGCACGTGGGCGCACATCGCGAGCTTCCCGAGCGGCCACCTGATGGTGACGGCGGCGATGGTCGGCGCCCTCGTCCGCATCGCGCCGCGGCTGAAGTGGCCGCTGCTCGGCTACCTCGTCGCCGTCGGGATCACGCGCATCACCTTCGGCGCCCACTTCCCCCTCGACGTGCTCGTCGGCGGGTTCATGGGCTGGGAGGTCGGCCTCTTCAGCGTCGCCCTGGTCC
Organism: Solirubrobacteraceae bacterium; assembly: GCA_035942275.1. Classification (GTDB taxonomy): domain Bacteria; phylum Actinomycetota; class Thermoleophilia; order Solirubrobacterales; family Solirubrobacteraceae; genus CADCVT01. The sequence goes on from DASZDF010000725.1 coordinate 2,759, forward strand.
GGGCCTCGGGGCTGCTGCCGGAGCGGGCCGCGCGCGAGACCGCGCTCGAACCGGCCGGGCTGCCGGCTCCCGCCCCGGCGTCGTCGCGCTGAGCCGCTAGCGCCAGCCGCTGCGCAGCACGCGCCGGGCGTTGCCGCCGAGCACGGCCTCGGCCGCGGCGCCGGTGACGCCCTTGTCGGCGAGCATCTCGCGGATCAGCGGGAGCTTCGACGCGTCGCTGCAGTCGTCGGGCGGGTCCGTGAAGCCGTCGAAGTCGGTGCCGATGGCCACGTGGTCCCACGTCCCGCCGCTCCAGTCGCGCACCTGCTCCATCGTCCGCCAGATCGCGTCGAGCCCTCTCTTGGGTTCCGACTCGTGCAGCCAGTACGGCATGAAGATCACGCCGACGAGCCCGCCCGAGGCCGCGATGGCGCGGACGTCGTCCTCGTCGAGGTTGTACTCGACGTCCTTCATCGACCGCACGCCGATGTGGGAGGCGATCACGGGGATCCGGTTCGCGACGAGCGCGTAGACGTCGCGGCGTGCCACCGGCGTGCAGTGCGTGATGTCGGGGATCATCCGGCGCTCGACCATCCGCTCCACCACCGCGCGACCGGTCGCGGTCAGGCCGCGGCTCAGGTCGACGCCGGTGTCGAGCGGGCAGATCGGGCCGGACCGCTGCGCCGCCGGGATCGCCTCCGCGTGGCCCGCGACGTCGTTCGGGAAGAGGTGCGCCAGGGTCAGCGAGGCCACGCCGTGCTCGGCGAGCTGGTCGAGCCGCGCGAGGCGCCCGGCGACGTCGTCGTCCGGCAGCCCCGCGCCGAGGACGTGCGCGCCCTCGACGGTGTGGACGATCGCCGTCCGCCCCGCCGCGAGGACCTCGTCCAGCTCGGCGTTCGAGCGCGCGATCCCGAACCGGTCCTCGGCGCGCGCGACCTGCCGCTCCATCTTGGCCAGCATCACCAGGAGGCAGTCCCAGGCGTTGCGCTTGCGCAGCATCCGGCCGCCGGAGAACAGGTGCGAGACGAGGCGGATGAGCAGGCAGCGGAAGTAGTCGGGCTCGGGGATGTGGAGCGACGACCACAGGACCTTGACCCCGCCCTTCTCGAGCATCTTGAAGTCGCTCAGGCTCGCGAGCGGGTTGAACGTGCGGCCGGACCAGTAGTGCCGGCGCAGGTCGCGGCCCCAGAGGAACGCGTTCATCGCGGGGTGCGCGTGGACGTCGGTGAGGCCGGGGAACGGGTCGTCGGCCATCAGAGCGGCCCGATCCGCTCGGCGAGGTAGTCGTTGACGAACATCGGCGCGATCAGGGGCCGGAACGCGTCCCACCCGTGGTTGCGGCGCACGAACTCGGGGTCGATGAAGTTGATCTTGCCCCAGTGGGCCTTGAACGGGACGCCGCTCGCCTCGAAGTGGTCCCACAGGCCGCGCAGGTGGGCGTAGATCGCCTCCTTCTCCCCCGGCTGCGTGCAGACCTCGGTGAGGTACATGAAGTTGAACTTCACGACGTACTCCAGGCCTTCCCAGTTCCAGGCCGACATGAGGTTGCCGTCGACGCGCGTCAGCTCGATCTCGGTCGGGATGTTGGGCCAGCCGTGGTCGTCGAAGTAGTCCTGGCACTCGCCGAGCACGCGTTGGACGTCCTGCGGACGGAAGCTCCACTCCGCCATCGCCACGCGCAGCGGGGCGCGCCGGTCGACCGGGAGCATGGTGCGCATGGGCCCCGTGTGGTGGCGCTCCTTGTACGTGAGCGCCATCCCGTCGTAGATCAGCTCGAGCGCCCGGTTGAGGAGCGGCCCCGTGTCGGCGATCTCGTCGAGCATCGCGCAGACCGTGTCGAGGATGTGCTCGGACTCGTCCTTCGGGTAGTCGCCGTCGCGCTTGGAGAAGTCCGGTGGCACCGCGGTCGCCGCCCACAGCAGCGCCTTCTCGCTCTTCGGCACCCAGTTCACGCGCCAGAAGTCGTACTTGCGCGAGGTCGCCTCGAGGTCGGGGAGGACGTCGTCGAGGCGGACGATCTTCAGGACCGTGTCGAAGAACAGCTCGTCCACCGTCCGGAAGCGCACGCGGGTCAGGACGCCGAGCAGCCCCAGCGAGCAGATCGCCGCCGCGAACGCCGGCTCGCCGCGCGCGATGCGCCGCTCCACCGCGCGGCCGGTGTCGTCGACCGTCACGAGCTCCATCCAGTCGACGAGGTCGTACAGGGCGTGCCGCGGGCTCGCGGGCGCCGTCCCGGTCGAGATCAGCCCGGCCAGTGTCTGGTGGTCGACGCCGCCGGTCGCGGTGACCGACTTGCGGCGGCGGCTCAGCTCCGCGAGGAAGTCGTGCAGCGTGGTGTTGGCCGACACCGCCACCGCCTCGTCGTTCGCGTCGAACTCCATCGTCTTCGGGAGCCCCGAGGTGTCGAGGATGGTGGCGGAGACGACGATCTTCGAGCACGAGGGCAGCGACCCCGGCACGCGGACCCGGCC
>DASZDF010000726.1:0-4336 GCA_035942275.1 Solirubrobacteraceae bacterium
CCTCCACGTCCGCGACGAGGAGTCGCCCGCGCGCGTCCCGTTCCTCGACCGGCTCGGCCCTCCGGTCACCTCGACCTTCCGCCCGCAGGAGGCTGTGAGCCCGCACGTCCTCTCCGCCGCGATCCGCGGGCTGAACGGCGAGCGCCCCGAGGCCGTGCTGCTCACGGGCGACCTGCTCGACAACGCCCAGCGCAACGAGCTCGACCAGCTCCTCGCGGTGCTCGAGGGCGGGCCGGTCGACCCGAACAGCGGCGGCGGCGGCTACCGCGGCGTCCAGGCCGCGAGCAACCCCGACGGCTTCTTCTACCGCCCCGCGCTCGACGCCCCGCGCCACGTCGGCGTCCTCAACCGCGCGCAGCAGAAGCTCTTCTCCCCCGGCCTCCGCGCGCCCTGGCACGCCGCGCTCGGCAACCACGACCTCCTCGTCCAGGGCGAGCTTCCGCCCTCGCCGGCCACGAACGCCATCGCCACCGGCGACGAGGCGCTCCTCACGTTCGCGCCCGAGCTGCGCGAGCGCGTCGAGGCGCTCCCGCGCGGCGGCGAGGCGACGCCGGACCTCCGCGACGTCCCGCAGGCGGCGATCGAGGACCTGCTCTCCGCGGGCGTCCCCGGCCGCGCGACGAAGGTCGCGCCCGACGCGCGCCGCGCCGCGGTCGACGCCGCCGAGATCGAGGCGCGTCTCGGCGACCACGTCGACCAGTCCTTCGACGTCGGGCGAGACCTGCGCGTCATCGTCCTCGACACCGTGAACCGCGCCGGCGGCGCGGGCGGCGTCCTGGCGCCCGAGCAGGTCGGCGTCCTGCGTCGCGAGCTGCGCCGCGCCGGCGACCGGGCCATCGTCGTCGCCGACCACCACGGCCTCGCGCGCACGCAGGGAGGCGAGGAGGCGCTCGCGCTGCTCGACGACGACCCCCGCGTCGTCGCGGAGATCGCCGGCGACACGCACCGCCACGAGATCGAAGCCCGCAGCACCGCGGCCGGCGGCTTCTGGCAGATCCACACCGCGTCGCTCGCCGACTGGCCGCAGCAGGGCCGCATGCTGCGCCTGCTCGAGCACGCCGACGGCAGCCGCGCCCTCGAGACCTGGGTCGTCGACCACGCGGGGCGCATCGACGGAAGCGACCTCGCCGGCTTCGGCCGCGAGCTCGCGTTCCTCGACGCCCAGGGCGGCCGCCCCCAGGGCTTCGCGGGGACCGAGCGGGACCGCAACGCCCGGCTCTGGCTCCCGCCGCGGAACGCGCCCTAGGCGACCGGCGGCAGCTCGCGCAGCTGCTGCGCGTCGGTGAAGAACCGCCGCTGCGCGAGCGTCACCGCGAGCAGCGACGACATCGCGACGGCGCCGAGCAGCACGTAGAGCAGGATGAGCTGGAGGCGCACGGCGTCGAACGGCTCGGCGCCCGCAAGCAGCATCCCCACCATCGTCCCGGGGAAGAACACGACGCCCGTCGTCTTCGTCTGGTCGATGAGCGGCATGAGGCCGGAGCCGAGGCTGCGCCGGACGAGCGGCGCCGCCGCCTGCCGCGCGGTCGCGCCGAGCGCGAGCGCCGCCTCCACCTCCGGCGCGCTGCGCCGCATCTCGTCGCCGAGCCGGTTCAGCGCGACCGCGGTCGCCGTCATCGCGTTGCCGATCACCATCCCGCCCACGGGAACGAGCGAGCGCGCGTCCGCCTCGAAGATCCCGACCGCGACGACGAGGCCGATCGTCGCGAGGGCACCCACAGTGAGCCCGAGGCCGATCGGCACGAGCGCGTCCGGCACGGCGGCGGCCCGGCGCCGCGCCGTGAACGTCGCGAAGGCCACCATCCCCACGAGCAGCGCCGCGACGAAGGCGAGGCTGTCGCTCTCGAAGATCGCGCGGATAATGAACCCGACCGCGCTGAGCTGGAGCACCGACCGCAGCACGGCGAGCCCGATGTCGTCGGCCTGGCCCGTCCGCTGCCACCACGACACGCCCGCCGCGACCGCCACCAGCACGAGCGCCGCCGCGACGTGGCCGTACGAGAGGCCCTGGGCCGGTGCGCTCACGTCGAGATGTCCTCCATGTGCCGCACCACGGTCGCCAGCCGCTCGGCCTGCGCGCGGTCGTGGGTCACGAGCACGAACGGGACCGGGAGCGCGAGGATCGTCGCCTCGACCGCGTCGCGCGCCGCCTCGTCGAGCGCGGACGTCGGCTCGTCGAGCAGCAGCACCTCGGGCTCGAGCGCCAGCGCCCGCGCCAGCATGACCCGCTGCTGCTCGCCCACCGAGAGCCGCGCCGTCGCCCGCGACGCGTACGCCGGGTCGAGCCCCACGCGCGAGAGCAGCGCCGGCACCGCGACGGACCGCCCACGCAACGCCGCACCGTAGGCCAGGTCCCCCGCGACGCTGCCGGCCAGCGGCGCGGGCAGCTGCGGCACCAGCACCACACGGCGCCGCAGCTCGATCGGATCGTGCTCGCGCACGTCGGTCATGCGGAACAGCACGCGGCCGCGCGTCGGATCCGCGAGACGGTTGAGCAGCCGCAGCAGCGACGACTTGCCGGACCCGGACGGCCCGAGCAGCGCCGTGCGCGTCTCGTCCAGCGAGACGTCGACGCCCCGCAGCACCTCGACCCCGTCGCGCGAGAGCCACACGTGCTGGAGGGTGAACAGCGGAGCCACGGGCCGAGATTGTCGTGCCTCGCCGGATTGCGGACCACGATGAGCAGTGATTCACTCTTCGACCCCATGACCGTCGCTCCCCGTACCGGTCCGTCGGCCACGCATGAGGTCGTCAACCAGCCGCCGCCGTTGCTCGACCACAATGCGTTCGACGCCGACCCGGCGCTGAGGGAGGCGGTCGCGCGCGAGGGGGGCGAGTGGGGCGAGGACCGCCTGCGGGACATGGGCGCCGTCGTCGCCTCCACCGAGGCCGACGACCACCGGCGCCGCGCGCAGCGCAACGTGCCGGTCCTGCACACCCACGACCGCTTCGGCCATCGCATCGACGAGGTCGAGTACGACCCGTCGATGCACTGGATGCTGCGCCTCGGCGTCGAGCGCGAGGTGAGCTCGCTGCCGTGGCGCGACCCGCGCCCCGGCGCGCACGTGGTCCGCGCGGGCCTCTTCTACCTCATGAACCAGCTCGACACCGGCCCGTGCTGCCCCATCGCGATCAACTACGCCGCGACGCCGACGCTGCGCCGCGGCGACCCCGCGCTCGCCGCCGAGTGGGAGCCACGCCTGACGCTGCCCGACTACGACCGCTTCGCCCAGGCGGGGATGGTCATGACCGAGAAGCAGGGCGGCTCGGACCTGCGCGCGAACACGACGGTGGCAGAGCCGATCGGCGACGGCTGGTACGAGCTGACCGGCCACAAGTGGTTCTGCACCCACCCCGTCTTCGACGTGTTCCTCACCCTCGCGCAGGCGCCGGGCGGGATCGCCTGCTTCGTGGCCGAACGCCCGCACCCGGGCTTCCGGATCCAGCGCCTGAAGGACAAGCTCGGCGGCCGCTGCCTGGCCAGCAGCGAGGTCGAGTACGACCACCTCCCGGCGCGCATCCTGGGCGAGGAGGGCCGCGGCACCGCGGCGATGATCGAGCAGATCCTCTGGACGCGGCTCGACGCGCTCATCGGCGGCGCCGGGATGATGCGCCGCCTGCTGGCCGAGGCGGTCCACCACGCGCGCCACCGCTCCGCGTTCAGCGCGCCGCTGGTGGGCCAGCCGGCGATGACGAACGTCCTCGCCGACCTGGCGATCGAGTCCGAGGCCGCGCTGCTGCTCGCCCTGCGCCTCGCCCGGGCCTTCGACGAGGACGATCGCGCCTTCAACCGCCTGGCCCTGGGCGTCGCGAAGTTCTGGGTCAGCAAGCGCGGCGCGCCGTTCGCGGCCGAGGCGCTGGAGTGCCACGGCGGCAACGGCTACGTCGAGACGCAGGGCTCGCCCGTCGCCCAGTTCTACCGCGACATCCAGATCAACACGGTGTGGGAGGGCTCCGGCAACGTCGTCGCGCTCGACGTGCTGCGCGCGCTCGCCCGGTCGCCGGACGCGGCCGACGCCTTCCTCGCCGAGCTCGAGCTCGCCCGCGGCGCCGACGCGCGGCTGGACGCCGTCCTGGACCGCCTTCCGGCCGCGCTGGCGCAGCCGGACCAGTGGACGGCGCGCGCGCTCGTCGAGGACCTCGCGGTCGCGTTCCAGGCGAGCCTGCTGCTCCGCCACGCGCCGCCGGCCGTCGCCGGCGCGTTCTGCGCGTCGAGGCTCGCGGAGCAGCGCCGTCGCTCGTTCGGGACGCTCCCGCGCGACGTCGACGGCGCAGCGATCGTGGAGCGCGCGCTCGCGCTCTAGGCGAAGCGCGACCGCTTGCGCCAGCCGCGGCC
>DASZDF010000727.1:0-3102 GCA_035942275.1 Solirubrobacteraceae bacterium
GGCAAGAGCGGCGGCCGCGAGGGGAGCGATGAGGCGGGTAGTTCGCATGCCCGGAAGCCTGCGCCGCGCCCGGCCCCCGATCATCGGGAGCCACCCCTGAATCGGCCCCCTTACGATGGGCAACGTGATCGCCCGCCAGGACGCCCTGCAGGCACTCGCCGCCGACCAGTTCGACATCGTGGTCATCGGCGGCGGCATCCCCGGCGCCGGCGTCGCCCTGGACGCCGCCAGCCGCGGCTACAGCGTCGCGCTCGTCGAGAAAGCCGACTACGCGAGCGGCACCAGCAGCCGCTCATCCAAGCTCGTCCACGGCGGCCTCAGGTATCTGCAGAACTTCGACCTCGGCCTCGTCCGCGAGGCGCTGCTGGAGCGCCAGCTCATGGTCGCGCTGGCGCCGCATCTCGTCCATCCGCTGCCGCTCGTCGTCGCCGCGTTCGACGGTGCGCGGCCCGACCGGCTCACCGGCGTGGGGCTGAACCTCTACGACGTGATGGCGGTCGAGCGGCTGCGCGGGCGCCCGCGCCTGCCGCGCGCCCGCCGCGGGCGCCCGGCGAGCGAGCTGGACGGCGACTTCGCCGAGTGGAGCCCCGAGCGCCACCGCGTGATCTCGGGCGAGGAGGTCCTCGAGCTCGTGCCGGCGCTCGCCGAGCGCGCTCCAACATCCGGCTACCTGTTCTACGACTGCCAGACCGACGACGCGCGCCTCGTGCTCACCGTCCTGGGCGAGGCGGAGCGCTTCGGAGCCGTCATCGCCAACCGCCTGGCGGTCTACGAGCTCGTCCGCGACGAGGCCGGCCGCGCCGCCGGGGTCCGGGTGCAGGACGCCGCCAGCGGCGGGGAGTTCGTCGTGCGCGCGTCGAACGTCGTCAACGCGACCGGCGTATGGGCGGACCGGTTGCGTCCCGAGGAGCTGCACGACGAGGCCGAGGTGCCGCGGATCAGCCCCAGCCGCGGGACGCACATCACCCTGCGCCACGAGGACCTGCCGCTCGCCCGCGGCGGCGCGATCGTGCCGGCGGGCGGCGGGCGCTCGATCTTCGCCCTGCCCTGGCTCGGGCGCACGCTGCTGGGCACGACCGACAACGACTACGACGGCGACCTCGACGGCAGCCACCACGTCCCGCCGTCCGAGGAGGACATCGACTACCTGCTCGACGCGACGAACCAGTACTTCCGCACGTCGCTGGGGCGCGACGACCTGACAGGCGCGTACGCCGGGGTGCGGCCGCTCATCTCGACGGGCGACCCGAAGAAGTCCGTCGACATCTCGCGCAAGGCCGAGCTCTACGAGACGTCGAGCGGCATGGTCACGATCACGGGCGGCAAGCTCACGACCTGGCGGCGGATGGCGAAGCTGGCGGTAGACCGGCTCGTCGAACGAGAGGCGCGCGACGCGCCGTGCCGCACGCACGAGGTCCCGCTCGGCGCGCCGGTCGGCGTGTCGGAGCTGCCGCGCGTCGACGGCGTGCCGGAGGAGTCCTACGCGGCGCTCGCGGGGCGCTACGGTCACGCCGGGCACGACGTGCTGGCCGTCGCGCGCGAGCGCGGCGAGCTGGCGCAGCCGATCGTGGCGGGATTGCCCGACCTGCTCGCCGAGGTCGCCTTCGCGGTGCGCCGCGAGCAGGCGGCGACGATCGGCGACGTGCTGCTGCGGCGCACGCGCCTGGGCCTCGTCGCGGGCCGCGACCTGACGTCCGGCGGTCCCGCCGTGGAGCGCGTCGCAGCCGCGTTGGGGGCAGAGCTGGGGTGGGACGAGGGCGAGCTGCGCAGCCAGCAGAACGCCTGGGCCGCGGAGGCGCGCGCCGAAGGCGTCGTGGGCAGCGCGTAACTTTGCGCCCTCCCGCCGGTTGAAAGCCCCCGATGCGCCGTCTTGCCGCCCTCACCTCGATCTTCGCCGCCGCGCTCGCCGCCCCCGCCCACGCCGCGTTCTTCCCGGGCGAGGCCGTCGACGGCCCCAACCCCGAGATCCGCTCCCTCGGCGATCTCGACCTCGCGCGCGACAGCACCGGCGCGCTCGCCTTCGTCCGGCGCGTCGAAGGGGTCGATCGCGTCTTCGTCTCGCGCTTCGAGTCCGGCTCGTTCCAGCCTGCCGAGCGCCTGGACGCGGCTCTGCCGGCGGCCTCGTCGCAGCCGGTCGTCGGCGCCTCCGACGCCGGGCGCCTCGTGGTGGTCTTCGTCAACGGCGGGGTCGTGCACGGCATCGTGCGGCCCGCGGGCGGCGCGTGGTCGGCCCCGGTCGCGCTCGCTGCAGGGACCGATCCCGCCGTCGACCTGTCGATCAACGGCACCGCCTACGCCTCGTTCACCTCCAACGGCGACGTGCGGATCGCGCGCCTGGACCGCCGGACGAACGCGTGGGGCCTCATCGAGCAGCCGGCCGACGTCGACCCCGCGCGCGCGGCGGGCACCGGCGGCGGGCGCTCGCGGGTGGCGATCTCCGCCGACGGCATCGGCGTCGTCACCTGGGGCGAAGGCGGGCACGTCTACGCGCGCAAGATGTTCGGCGGCGCGCTCTCCAACGCGCCCCAGGACCTCACGCCGCCCGACTTCGAGGGCCGCGTGCCCGTCCTGTCGGACCTGCCCGACATCGACGCCGAGGACGACTCGAGCTACGCGTGGGTCGTCTTCCGCCAGCTCTTCAGCGACGGCGGCTCGCGGATCCTCGCCCGCCGCCAGCGCGGCACGAGCTTCGATCCGCCGGTCGCGGTCGACGAGCGCAGCGGCGAGGCCGTCGGTGCGCCGCGGATCGACCTCAACGGCCGCGGCGTCGGCGTCGCGATGACGACCGGGGCGGTCGGCGGCCAGCCGATGTGGTCGATGACCGAGCGCGACCAGTTCGGCCCCGGGGCACGCCTGTTCGTTCCCAGCGCCGCGGCGCCCGCGGTCATGCCGGCGATCTCCGAGAACAACTCCGGCGCGCTGGCGGCGGTGCTCGGCGCTCCGGGCGAGCCGCCGTACGTCCGCGTGAAGACGATCGAGGACGCCAAGGCCGGCGCCGAGCAGGTCCTCTCGCGTCCCGAGCTCGGGGCGGTCGTGCCGGAGCTCGGGTTCGACGTCGCGGCCGACCGCGCCAGCGGCGTCGTCATCGCCTGGGTGCAAGGC
>DASZDF010000728.1:0-9206 GCA_035942275.1 Solirubrobacteraceae bacterium
GGCCGCGACCGCGCGCGCCGCGGCGCGCACCGGCCCGCCGGGCACCGAGACCGGCGCCAGCCCGAGCTCGCGCGCGAGGTCGGCGCCGGTGAGCACGCCGTCGCCGGTGATGTTGTACGCGCCGGGCGGCCCCGCCCCGACGATGCACTGCAGGAACGCGCTCCCGACGTCCTCCTCGTGGATGAACTGGACCGGCAGGTTCGGCGCGACGGTCGGGAGCGGCAGCGGCGAGCGCAGGACCATGCCGGCGAGGCCGCGGCCGATGGCCTCCAGCGGGCCGGGGATGTCCTTGCCGCCCACCGTGTGCGGGCCGAGGACGACGGGCGGGCGCAGCAGGTAGAGCTTCAGCTCCGGGTGCGCCTTCGCCTCCTCGCCGAGGAGCTGCTCGAGCTCGGCCTTCTCCTGCGCGTAGAACAGCCGCTTCGCCGGCCGCGTCGGCCAGTCCTCGGTCAGCGGCACCGGGTTGTCGGAGTGGAAGCCGTACGCGGCGACCGACGACGCGTAGACGAAGCGCTCGACGCCCGCGGCGGCGGCGGCGCGGAACGTGTTGAGCGTCCCGTCGACGTTGATCGCGCGCGTCGTCTCGCGGCCCGCCGTGCCGGTGATGAGGAACGCGAGGTGGACGACGACGTCGGCGTCGCGGAACGCGTCCTCGAGCGCGGCCTCGTCGCGCACGTCGCCCTGCCGGTACTCCATCTTCGTCCACCCGTGCTCGTCCGGGTCGAACGGGCGGCGGGCGATCCCGACGATCCGCCCGATGCGGTCGTCGTCCTGGAGGAGGGGGACGAGGCCGAACCCGAAGGTCCCGGTCGGGCCCGTGACGGCGACGGTGAGCTTGCGCGGCTTCTTCTTGGCGGGAGGCACGTCCCTGCTCTGCCCACGCGGATGGGAGAAGATGCGGGCGTGGCGACGTGGGACGACGTGCGGCGGATCGCTCTCGGGCTGCCGGAGACCAGCGAGCGCGTCTCCCGCGACCTGCGCCAGTGGGTGGTCAGGGACAAGCTGTTCGTCTGGGAGCGCCCGCTGCGGCGCGCCGACCGCGAGGCGCTCGGCGACAGCGCGCCCGACGGGCCGATCCTCGGCGCGCGCGTGGAGCACCTCGTGGCGAAGGAGGCGCTGCTCGCCGACGACCCGGGCGTCTTCTTCACCACGCCCCACTTCGACGGCTACCCCGCGATCCTCGCGCGCCTGGACCGCATCGGCCCCGACGACCTCGAGGAGCTGGTCGTGGAGGCGTGGCTCGTGCGCGCGCCGAAGCGGCTCGCGGATGCGTACCGCTAGGCCACCGGCTCCTCGTCGAACTCGGCGGTCGCCGGATCGCGCAGGAAGGCGCCGAAGCCGCTGCCCGGCGTGTGGAGGGTGAGGAAGCGCACCGGCGCCGTGAACGAGAACGTGTGCGGCACGCCGGGCGGCGCCTGCACCCACGCGCCGGCCTGCGCGCGCACCTCGCGGTCGCCGACGGCGAACGTCATCTCGCCCTCGAGGACGTAGAACGACTCGGTGTGGCGCCGGTGGAGGTGGCGCTGCGGCGCGGCGTCGCCGCGTTCCCCGCTCACCTCGGCGATCGCGATCTCGTCGACGTCGGCGAGCAGCGCCGCGCGCTCGCCGACCCGCTCGGCGCCGCCGACGGCCGCGTCCGAGGCCGGCCGCACGTCCTCGGCCGGCGGAGGCTCCTGGTCGTAGACGAGCGACCGGCCGTCGCGCAGCGCGCGCATGAAGTCCGCGAAGCCCCGGCCGGGCGCGTGGAGGTTCAGGTAGCGGACCTCCTCGTCGCTGCCGTTGCGGAACCCGTGCACGACGAGCGGCGGCACGCGCACGAGCGTCCCGGCGGGGGCGGCGACCGCCTCGTCCTCGACGCCGAGCCTGACCGTCAACTCTCCCTCGAGGACGTAGAAGAGGTCGGTGTGCCGGCGATGGACGTGGAGGTCCGCGCCGTCGCGCCCGGCGGCGAAGCGCGACCACGTCGCGTGCAGCGACTCGTGGTCGGAGAGGATCTCGACGCGCCGGTCCGGCGAGTCGCCGACGACCTCGCCGGCGCCCGCGGGGATCACGACCGGCTCGCTCATCCGGCGGCAGCCTAGAGCTCGGCGAGCCGCCGCTGCAGGAAGCGGCGCTCGGCGTCGGACGCGACGAGCTCGAGCGCGCGCTCGTAGGCCGCGCGCGCCTCGTCGTTGCGTCCGAGCCGCCGCAGCAGCTCGGCGCGCGTCGCGTGCAGGTGGTGGTAGCCGTCGAGGTCGAGGCGGTCGACGGCCTCGAGCGCCGCCGCGGGGTCACCGCCCTCGGCGACGGCCGCCGCCCGGTTGAGCTCGACGACGGGCGACCCGGTCAGGCGTCCGAGCTCGCCGTACAGCGCGGCGATCTGGTCCCAGTCCGGCGGGTTGTCCGCGTGCAGCGCCGCGATCGCCGCCTGCACCACGTACGGGCCGCGGCCGCCGAGCGCGAGCGCGCGGTCGACGGCCGCCCGGCCCTCCGCGATCTGCGCGTGGTCCCACAGCGATCGGTCCTGGTCGCGCAGCAGCACGACCTCCTCGCCGGCGAACCGGGCCTCGCGGCGCGAGTCGTTCAGCAGCATGAGCGCCAGCAGCGCGTGCGCCTCGGGCTCGTCGGGCATCAGCTCGGCGAGCGCCCGGCCGAGGCGGATCGCCTCGGCGGCGAGCTCCCCGCGCCCGCCGTAGCCCTCGTTGAAGATCAGGTAGACGACCGCGAGGACCGCGGCAAGCCGGTCGGGCAGCAGGTGCGCGGGCGGGACGCGGAACGGGATCCCCGCGGCGCCGATCTTGTGCTTCGCCCGCACGAGCCGCTTCGCCATGGTCGCCTCGGGCACGAGGAACGCGCGCGCGATCTCCGCCGTCGTGAGGCCGCCGAGCGTCCGCAGCGTGAGCGCGACCTGGGCGTCGAGCGCGAGCGCCGGATGGCAGCACGTGAAGAGCAGCTCGAGCCGCTCGTCGGGGATCGCCGCGTCGTCGATCACGTCCTCCACCGCCTCCGGCACGTCGAGCAGGCGCGTCTTCGCGGCGAGCGTGCGGTCGCGGCGGATGCGGTCGATCGCACGGTTGCGCGCGGTCGTCACGAGCCACGCGCGAGGGTTCGCCGGCGTGCCCTCCCGCCGCCACCGCTCGGCCGCCGCGGCGAACGCCTCCTGTGCGGCCTCCTCGGCGAGGTCGAAGTCGCCGAGGCGGCCGATCAGGGCCGCGAGGACGCGGCCCCACTCGTCCCGGAAGACCTGCTCGAGGATCGCTAGTACTCCACCACCGGGCGGACCTCGACCGCGCCGCCCATCCGCGCCGCGGGGACGCGCGACGCGAGCTCGATCGCCGCGTCGAGGTCGTCGGCCTCGAGGACGAGGTAGCCGTTCAGGGCCTCCTTCGTCGTCGCGAACGGACCGTCGGTCGTGAGCGTCCGGCCGTCCTGCACGCGGACGGTCGTCGCCGTGCCGGGCTCGTCGAGCTGGAGGCCGGGCGTGACGCCCGGCGTGGAGCTGACCGTCTTGTAGTCGGCGTAGACGGCGTTCTGCTCGTCCGGCGAGAGCCGCGCCCACTCCTCGGGCGACCGCGGCGTGGGTGCGTCGACCTGGTGGATCAGCAGCATGTACTTCATCGGTGCGTCCTTTCGCGAGGGGCCTTGTCGCCTCTAGGACGAACGGCGCGCGCCGAAATGGACAGCCGTCGCCGCGTCGGCCGGAAAGAGCAGCTCGATCGCGAGCTCGGACGTCGTCACCTCGAACGGCGTGTCGAAGATCGCGAACATCCCGAAGAAGGCGAGCTCGACGCCGTCCGGTCTGCGCACGCGCAGCGGCCCCAGGAACCCGTTGGCGGCGAGCGCGGAGGACGAGACGTCGCCGTCGTCGGTCAGCTCCTCGATGAGGTCGAGGAGATCCTCGCCGCCGCTCGTCGCGTACTGGCGCTCGATCCGCTCGCGGAGGTACGCGCGCCACGCGGGGAGGTCGGGGATCAGCGGGGCCAGGCGGGGATGCAGGCCGACGCGCACCGCGTTGACCGGCGGCTCGAGCAGCGCCGGGTCGATGTCGAGCTCGGCGACCAGCGCGGTGACGGCGCCGTTGGCGGCCACGAGGTTCCAGCCGCGATCGATGGCGATCGCCGGATACGGCTCGTGCCGGCTGAGGATCAGGTCGAGCGCGTCGCGCACCGGTGCCAGCTCCGGGTCGCCGAGGGAACGCTCGGGGAAGGCGGGCGCGTGGCCGGCGGCGAGCAGGAGCTGGTTGCGCTCGCGGTAGGGGACGTCGAGCTCCTCGAGGATCCGCATCAACAGGTCGCGGCCCGGCTTCGAGCGGCCGGTCTCGACGAAGCTCAGGTGGCGGGCGGAGATGCCGGCGTCGAGCGCCAGCTCGAGCTGCGTGAGCCGCCGGCGCGTCCGCCATTCCCGCACCTGGGCTCCGACCATCGCCCCGACTCTATGCCCTGAGTGCGCCCTGTCACAGCAGCGCGCGGCGGCGCGGCGTACAACCCGCCGATGGGAGCGGGAGCCTCGGTGGGGGAGGTCGTCGACGGGCTGCCGCCCGGGCCGCGCCTGCCGGGCTGGATCCAGTCGTTCGGCTGGGCCGTGAGGCCGACCGCGTTGCTGCGCGAGGCCGAGCGCCGCCACGGCGAGATCTTCACCCTCCGCGGGCTCGCCGGGGGCCGCGAGATGCCGTACGTGTTCGTCTCGGACCCCGAGGTCATCAAGGCGATCGCGACCGGCGACCGCGACGCGCTGCGCGCCGGCGCCGCGCGCGGCTTCGACCTCTTCGAGCCGGTCTTCGGCCCGAACTCGATCCTGCTCCTCGACGGCGCGACGCACCTGCGGCAGCGCAAGCTCATGCTGCCCGCGTTCCACGGCGAGCGGATGAAGAGCTACGGCGAGCTGATCGCGAGCGAGACCGAGCGCCGGATGGCGCAGTGGCCGCGCGGCGAGCCGTTCGAGCTGCAGGAGGAGTTCCAGCACATCACGCTCGACGTGATCCTGCGCGCGGTGTTCGGCTTCGACGCCGGGCCGGCGTTCGCGGAGGCGCGCGAGCAGATCCAGAAGTGGCTGTACATGCTCGCGTCACCCGCGGCGATGGTGCCGTTCCTGCGCAACAACTTCGGCCCGGGGAAGAGCTGGTCGCCCCTGGCGCGCGTCCGCGACCGGATCCACGCGTCGCTGTACGCGCTCATCCGCGAGCGCCGTGCGGACCCGCGCGTGGGCGAGCGCGACGACGTCCTCTCGATGCTCATCGGCGCGCGCGACGAGAACGGCGACGCGATGAGCGACGACGAGCTGCGCGACGAGCTCGTCACGCTGCTGCTCGCCGGTCACGAGACGACCGCGACGGCGCTGTCGTGGGCGGTGGAGCTGCTCCTCACGCATCCGGACAAGCTCGAAGCGCTGCGCGCCGACCTCCCCCACGGCGACGACTACCTGAACGCGGTCATCCACGAGACGATGCGCCTGCGCCCGCCGATCCCGCTCTTCGACCGCATGGTGTGCGAGCCGATCGAGGTGCTCGGCTACCGCATCCCGGTCGGGACGGTCATGGCGTGCAACATCGTGGCCGCGCACCGGCGGCCCGAGGTGTACCCGGAGCCGCTCGCGTTCCGCCCGGAGCGCTTCCTCGAGTCGCCGCCCGAGACGTACTCGTGGATCCCGTTCGGCGGCGGCGTACGGCGCTGCCTGGGCGCGGCGTTCGCCCTGTACGAGATGCGGATCGTTCTGCGGATGGTCGTCGAGCGCACGCAGCCGCGGGCCGTCGACCCGCAGCCGTCGCGCTACTTCCGCCGCGCGATCGTCCTCGGCCCGCGCAGCCAGGCGCGCGTGGCGCTGCCCGCCTAGCCTCCGCCCGTGGCCGCGACGCTGTACTCGCTCCCGGTGTCGCACCCGGCGCTCGCCGCGCGCGCGATGGTCGCGCACAAGGGCATCGAGCACCGCGTCGTCGACCTCGTCGCCGGCCTCCAGCCGGTAATGGTGCGCGCGCTGGGCTTCCGGCGCTACACGGTGCCCGCCCTCAAGGTCGACGGTCGCCGCGTCCAGGGCACGCGGGAGATCTCGCGCTTCCTCGACGAGCTCCAGCCGGACCCGCCGCTGTTCCCGGCCGACCCGGAGGCGCGGCGGCGCGTCGAGGACGCCGAGCGCTGGGGTGACGAGGTGCTGCAGGACGTGCCGCGGCGGATCATCCTGTGGGCCGCCGTGAACGAGTACGCGGTGCGGCGCTGGCTCGCCGAGACCAGCAACGTCCCCGGCGGGCGGCTCATCGCCCGCCCGACGCTGCAGGCCAGGGCGTTCGCGCGGGCGCGGGGCGCGGACGACGCGACCGTCCGCGCGGACGTCGCGGCGATCGGCGAGCACCTCGCCGAGGTCGAGCGCCTGCGCGCGGACGGCGTGATCGGCGGCGAGCGGCCCAACGCCGCCGACTTCCAGATCGCGAGCTGCCTCCGGAGCCTCGCGGGGCTCGCCGACCTCGAGCCGTACGTCTCCGACCACGCCGCCGTCCGGTGGGCGGCGACCGTGGTGCCGGCGCTGCCAGGGCCGGTGCCGCCGGCGCTGCCGGCCGAGTGGCTGCGGCCGCTGCGCGCCGTCGCCGAGCCTGCCGCCTGAAGCGGGCGCGCTGAGCGACATCGCTCGCCGAGCGCGGCTGAGCGGTTAAGGTCGGCCAAGAGGCGAAGCGTGTCCTGGGACGTCACCCGGCTGGACCACTGGCTGCCCGCGCGCAGGCATCCCGAGACCTACCCCGGAGACCGCCCGCCGGGGTCGTACCTGCTCCTCGACGAGGTCGTCTGTCCCGTCCTGCTCGACGACCCGGACGCGCCGGTGGTCGTCACGCCCGGCGGGGAGGCCGAGGCGCTGGACGCCGTGCTCGAGCGCGCCGGCCTGCCGGCGACCAGCGACCGCGTCGCCGTCCTCGCGTATGGCGGCAACCGCAACCCCGCGACGCTGCGCATCAAGTTCGCGAACTACGGCTACCGCTGCCCCGGCTCGGCGGTCGCCGTCCCCGTCCTGCGGGGCGCGATCCGCGGCGCCGACGTCGCCGCCTGCGGCCTCTCCGGCCAGGGCTACCTGTACGGCGACCTCCTCGTCGATCCCGATCTCGTCGGGGAGACGCGGTGCGAGGCGTGGGTCGTGCTCGCCGACCCCGACCAGCTCCGCGTGCTCAACGACTCGGAGATCGGGACGGGCGACTACGCCGCCGCGCGGTTCCCGGGCGTGGAGGTCGGAAGGCCGCTCGGAGGGCCGGTGCTCGGCTACACGGCGCACCGGCCGTGCTTCGTGTCCCCCGAGCTCGGCCGCCCGCTCGCGTTCCGCAGCATCGACGCGGAGCGCCGCGCGCTGCCGGAGATGACGCCGATGGAGATGCTCGACCACGTCCTCGGCGTGCTCGGGCTCCGCGACCGGGCGCGCGCGGTCGCGGGCCGCGGGGTCAACGGCGACCTCGCGCTCGCGGTCGCGCACTACATGAACCGCAACTGGTGGCGCAGCTTCACGGGCGACGAGCCCGAGCCCGGCTACGGAGAAGTACTCACCGCCGTCGGCGAGGGTCTCGCCGCACGGTCGCTGGCCGGCAGCAGCGCATCGCTCCTCGCCGACCGCGGCCTCCTGATGACCGATGCCGAGGCCCAGCATCCCGACGCCTCGCTGACCTGGGGACGCCTGTGAGCCTCGACGCCCTCACCGCACCGGCGATCGCGTCGCTGATCGCGCTCGCGGCCGCGGTCGTCGCGCTGGTGCGGCTCTACGTCAACAGCCGCCGCTCGATCGTGTTCGACGCGTGGGTCGACTTCGCCAAGCAGGAGGGCGAAGGCGATCGCGGCAAGAGCCTCGCCGACCTCCTGCTCTTCCACATCCGCGAGATCCAGAACGCCCACCAGCGCTCCGGTCGCCCGCTCGACCTCACGAACCCGTACGACGACATCCCCGCGTTCCAGCAGGAGCTCGACGCGAACCTGATGGCGGCGGTCGAGCTGCAGCGCGAGACGCGCTTCGTCGGCTCGGTCGTGAGCCTGCTCCTGGCGATCATGCCGATCCGCCCCGGCCGGCTGCGGGGGAGCATCCACCGCTTCGGCGACGAGCTGAGGGTCAACGTCGTGCTCGAGCACGCGCGGGGGAGGCGGGGGACGGCGGCGCCGCAGTGGACGGCCAGCCGGACGGCGGCCGAGCAGCTCCCGGACCTGATCGAGGAGCTCGCCTACGAGATCTACCTCGGGCTCGCGCAGAACGCGGTCTTCGCCGACGCGGTCGCGTTCCGCACGTACACCGAGGCGCTCGAGGCCCACCTCCGCTACGGCGACCTGTCCGAGGACCGCGATCGCGTGAAGGCCGAGCGCCTGTACCGCAAGGCGATCAAGCTCGAGCCGCGCAACCCGGCCGCGCACTACAACCTCGGCGTCCTGCACTACTACATGTTCGAGACGGAGCGCAACCAGCAGGCGGAGAAGGCCTTCCGCGCGGCCATGCCCGCCGCTCGCGGTGCCCTGCGGGCGCAGGTCCACAGCGGCCTGGCGAACGTCTACAGCACGCAGTACCACCGCTTCAAGAGCAACGACGAGGCCGACCTCGAGAAGGCGATCTTCCACGCGCACGAGGCGCTTCGCCTCGACGACGGGCTGGACGTGGTGCTGAAGGCGGCGGCCTATGCCCACCAGCAGACCGGCCAGGCGACCAAGGACGACAAGAAGGCCGCCGAGCATCGCAGGAAGGCGGTCCGCTACTACCGCAAGGCGATCGCCGCGAACCCCCGCTACTACACCGCGCACAACAACCTCGGCAACCTCTACCTGGTGCTGGCGCAGAGGTGCGAGGACGGGCGCGTCAAGCGCGCCCTGCTCGACGCGGCGGTCGCGCTGTTCAAGGAGACGATGACGATCCGCCCCGCCTACCAGCACGCCTACGACAACGTCGGCAACGCGTACTACGAGCTCGCGTTCCTCGACGAGAAGCAGCGCTTCCGCCTCGAGCACGCCGCCCGCTACTTCCAGGACGCGCTGAACCTCGTCGAGGACTACCCGGAGGCGCTGAACGACCTGGCGATGCTCCACCTCACGCCGGAGTGGAAGGACCGCAAGCCAGACGAGGCTCCCGTGCTCCACCGCAAGGCGCTGGAGGCGTGCCGGGACCAGAAGCGTCAGCCCGCCCTCGCGGCGGCGTACGCCGCCCGGGAGAAGGCGGTCGCCACCGGGACGACCGTCCGCGAGCCGGGCCGAGCGGTGCGGGGGGCGACCGCGCTCGCGGTCCGGGCG
>DASZDF010000729.1:0-5392 GCA_035942275.1 Solirubrobacteraceae bacterium
CTCGCGCGGCCGTAGCGGCGCGTGGGGTCGATGGCGTCGACCGCCTCCACGCCTTCCGCCAGCGTCGCGCGGTCGCCGTCGATCACCACGACGACGTCCGCGCCCGCGGCGTCGGGGGCGAGGCCGCCCGGGGTCGCGAGCGCGCCGCGCGCCTCGCCGCTGGCCAGGCGCGGGAGCCACTCGGCCTGCTGGTCGCCGGACCCGGCGTGCTCGATCGCCAGCGCCGCGAGCACCGTGCCGAGGAACGGCACCGTCGCGCACGCGTGGCCGAGCTCCTCGAGCAGCGACGCCAGCTCGACCATCCCGAGCCCCTGCCCGCCGTGCTCCTCGCCGACGGCGATGCCCGGCCAGCCCAGCCCCGCCAGCTCGCTCCACAGGGCGTCGTCGTAGCGCCCGGCTTCCGCGTTCGTGCGGACCTTCTCCCACGTCGACCGCGTCGTGAGCAGGTCGCGCGCGGTGCGCTTGATCTCCTGCTGGTCCTCGGACAGCGTGAATCGCATCTCGAAACCCCCTAGCGGCCCGCGCGGGGCAACCCCAGCACGCGCTCGGCGACGATGTTGCGCAGGATCTCGGTGGTCCCGCCCTCGATGGTGTTGCCGCGCGCTCGCAGCAGCTCGTACGCCCACGTGGTCCCGCCGGTGAGCGCGTCGGGCCCGACGATGTCGGGCGCCAGCTGCGTGAGCATCTGGTTGGTCTCGCTCCACAGCCACTTGACGAGCGAGCCCTCCGGGCCCGGCTGGCCGTACTGCTCGATGACGCTCAGCCCGCGGTACGCGGTCAGGCGGAGGATCTCCGTGCGCACGTGCAGCTCGCCGAGCTTGTCGGCGACGCGCGGGTCGTCGAGCAGGCCGCTCTTCAGCGCCTCGTCGAACAGCTCGTCGAGCAGCTGGCGCAGGCGGACCTGGAGGAAGAACCCGAGCCCCGCGCGCTCGTTCATGAGCGTCGTCAGCGCGACCTTCCACCCGTTCCCGACCCCGCCGAGCAGGTTCTCGTCCGGGATCCGCGCCTCCTCGATGAAGAGCTCGTTGAACTCGGGATCGCCGGTGATCTGGGTGAGCGGGCGGACCTGGACGGCCTCCTGCTCCATGTCCATGAGGAAGTAGGAGAGCCCCTTGTGCTTCGGCGCGTCCTGGTCGGTGCGCGCGACGAGCATGCACCACTTCGAGTACTGCGCGCCGGACGTCCACACCTTCTGCCCGGTGACGACCCACTCGTCGCCGTCCTTGATCGCGCGCGTCTTGAGCGCCGCGAGGTCCGAGCCCGCCTCGGGCTCCGAGAACCCCTGGCACCAGATCTCGTCGGCGGACAGGATGGGCGCGAGGTAGCGGTCCTTCTGCTCGTCGTCGCCCCAGATCATGATCGTGGGCCCGGCGAGCAGCAGGCCGAGGACGTTCGCGGGCAGCGGCGCGCCCGCCTTGCCCATCTCCTCGAAGAAGATCGCCGTCTCCATCAGCGACGCGCCGCGGCCGCCGTACTCCTCGGGCCAGTGCACGCCGGCCCAGCGCCCGTCGTTCAGCCGGCGCTGCCAGTCGCGGCGCCACGCGTACTGCGCGTCCTCGTCGGCGGGCGCCTCGCCCGCGGGGTTGTCGGCCAGCCAGGCGCGCAGCTCGTCGCGGAACGCGGCCTCCTGGTCGTTGAAGCTCAAGTCCATGGTCACTCCTCGCGTTGATGCAACAAAACCGCTTCGGCGCAGTCGCAGAAGACGTCCTCGAGGTCGTCCAGCGGCTCGTCGCGGCGCAGCCGGCCGGCGACGAGCTGCTCGGTCCCCGAGCAGAGGACGAGCAGCGCGTCGGGGTGGGGCTCGCGCAGCTTGGGGTCGTCGGTCCGCGCCTGCTCGAACGCCGCGTGGTAGCGGGCGGCGAACCGGCGCAGCGCATCGGCGCGCGCGTCGAGCGCGGCCTCGCCCGCGGCGTGGATCTCGAGCAGGTAGGTGCGCGCGAACGGGCGGTCGGCTGCCAGCGTGGCGAGATAGGCGCGCATCCCCGCCCGAAGCTGGTCGCGCCAGTCGCCGGCGGTCGAGCGCACGGCGCCCCGGATCGCGTCGAGCAGCGCGTCGACGCCGCGCGCGTACGCCTCGAGGAAGCAGTCCTCCTTGGAGCGGAACTGCTCGTAGAACGTCGTCCGGCTCACGCCCGCCGCCCGCACGACGTCGGCGACGGTCGCCGCGGAGTAGCCCTTCTCGGCGACGACGCCGGCCATCGCGGCGAGCATCCGCGCGCGCTGGTCGCGGGCGGTCTCGTCGGTGCGCAGCGTGACGGCCATCGCGCATGTACCTTAGAGGTACATGCGTTCTCTCGGCGCCCGGCGGGCGCGGCGCGGCTAGGAGCGCTTGCGTCCGAAGACGCGCGAGAGCATCTCCAGCCCGTAGCCCGCGAAGAGGAGCAGGCCGCCCCACGCGAGGACGATGAAGAAGATGCGGATCATGAGCCAGAGGTCTTCCATCGCCCGGCAGCGTATGCCCTGCGGCGCCCCGGCGGCAAGCGGGAGCGTGCGCGGCGGTTGCGCGGCCGCGCGTCCGGGGAAGCCCGAAGGCATGATCGACACAGCGAAGAACCTCGTCACGGGCGCCGTCGGCGTCGTCGGCGGCGCGGTCCGAACCCTCACCGGCACGAAGCAGAACCCGCGCGCCGAGGCGGCGCAGAAGGCCGCCGCGACCCGGACCCGCGAGTCCGCCAAGCGCAGCGCGACCGCGAAGAAGGCCGCCCAGACGCGCAAGGCCAAGGCCGAGCAGCGCAGCACGACGGCGAAGAAGGCCGCGCGCACGCGCAGGCAGCGCGACGCGCGCGTGGAGGCGATGGTCGAGGCGACCAAGCGCGACTAGCGGCCGGCCGCCCGGGCGCGTACCCTGCCCGCGCCATGGGATTCCTCGACAGGTTCAAGGGCAAGCGGCCCGAGCTCACGATCACCGTCGATCCGGCCGAGGCGGTCCCCGGCGACGAGGTGATCGTCCGCGTCACGGTCGCCGGCGAGATCGACGAGAAGGCGGAGGCCGGTGTCGCCGGCATCCGCTGCCTCAACAACTACCTGACCAAGGAATGGGACCGCCAGGACGACGAGTGGGACGAGGTCTGGCGGGCGGTCAGCCTGCACGAGGACCAGCAGGACCTCCCGCTCGCCCAGGGCGAGCACGAGTACCGGTTCGCGCTCCCGACCGGGCTGCCCCCGGACTCGGCCGACGCCGTGAGCTGGTGGGCGTTCGCGTCGATCGAC
The DNA here is from genome assembly GCA_035942275.1 of Solirubrobacteraceae bacterium. Lineage (GTDB taxonomy): Bacteria > Actinomycetota > Thermoleophilia > Solirubrobacterales > Solirubrobacteraceae > CADCVT01. Next base: position 3,211 of record DASZDF010000729.1, read on the forward strand.
CGCCGCCGCGGGCTCGACGCCTCCACCAGCAACCGGATCGCGGTGCGGCTGCCGGCGGCGAGCGCGCCGCAGGAGCGCCGCGCGGTGCCTGACAGCGGCGACGGGGTGGCGTTCGAGGACCTTCCGGCGTCCGTCGGCGCGGGGCAGACCCTCGACGGGACGCTCAGCGTCACTCCGCGCGAGGACGTGAAGACCACCGGCGTGAAGGTCAAGCTCACGCGCGTCTGCAGCTACCACGACGACCGCCACGAGATCGAGCGCAGCAAGGACATGGGCGAGGTCGAGATCGCCGGTGCGCAGGAGCTCGTGGCCGGCCAGACCCAGCAGTTTCAGTTCTCGCTCCCGCTCCCGCCGAACCCGGGGCCGACGGCGCAGGCGCCCCACACGGTCGTCGAGTGGCGCGTCGACGGCGTGGTCGCGCGCCGCATGCGCCCGGACCTCGAGGTCCGCGCGCCGATCGTGGTCTACGACGGGCCCTAGATCACCCGTCCACTCCGCGCGCACCGCGGACGCGGGCGGGCAACACCGGAGCCATGAAGCTCGCCGACGCCGTCCCCTTCGTCTGGAACGTCCGCGCCGACGGACGCATCCCCGCCGACGTGGCCGAGGCCGCGACGCTCGGCCTCCCGATCGTGGCCTACGTCGGCCCGGGGGCCCGCATCGACGGCTGGACGGCCGAGCTGCTCGAGGAGTGCGCCGAGGTGCGCCGCTACGGCGTGTAGGTCGCGAAGTTGTCCGGCGTGATGCCGGGCTTGCCGGACCTGTAGAGCCACTCGTCGAAGAAGATCGCGAGCTGCGTCCGGTTCACGCCGGCGTGCGTGCGGAAGAGCTCGATGAAGTCGGCCGTGGTCGCGTGGCTGTACGCGTGGTCGTTCAGCCACTTGCGGTTCAGGTCGAGGAACGTCGGCTCCCCGGCGATCTGGCGCAGCGCCTCCATCACCATCGCGCCGCGGTTGTACATCGCGTCGACGTTGAAGATCTCGTCGGGCGGCGGGTTGGCGGGCGGCACGCTCCAGTCGAAGTCCTCGTCGGCGTAGAACGAGTCGAACTGCTCCTCGGTCGTCGTGCCGCTGTCGTTCGCGCGCTCGTCCCACAGCCACGAGTAGAACTCCGCGGGCCCCTCGTTCAGCCAGATGTCCGCCCACTGCGCCGGCGAGACGCTGTTGCCGAACCACTGGTGCGCGATCTCGTGCGCGACGGTCGTGGCGCTCGCCAGGGCCGGGTACATCGGTCGCGTCTGGCTCTCGAGCGCGTACGGCGCGTCGCCCATCGCGGGCGGCGGGATGTCGACGACGCCGCCCGAGGACGTGAACGGGTACGGGACGTCGAGCGTCTCCTCGAAGAACTCGGACACGCCGGGCGAGATCTCGAGGCCCTGCTGCGCGACGACGGCCGCCGGGCCGAGCTTCGGGTCGACGCCGTACTCGTACGGGATCGCCGGGTCCGACGTGTCGGTGGTGCGCTGGAACGTCCCGTTCGTCGCCGTCGTGAGGTACGTCGCCATCGGCCGGTCCTCGCGCCAGTGCCAGGCGCGGTGGGCGCCGCTCGACTCGTTGGAGACCAGGCGGCCGTTGCCGAACACGGTCATCCCCTCGGGCACGGTGACGGTGATGTCGTAGAGCGCCTTGTCGGTCGGAACGTTGTTGTTCGGGAACCAGGTCATCGCGCCGACCGGCTCGTTGACGACGAACGCGCCGTCCTCGGTGGGCATGAAGCCCTCGTGCGACCCGTCCGGGTCCTCGTACGGGGTGGCCAGGCCGCCGTAGGTGATCGTCGTCGTGAACGTCTCGCCGCGCGGGATGCCGGTCGCCGGCATCACGATCAGCTTCCCGTTCTCCTGCGTGAAGAGCGACTCCCTGCCGCCGACCTTCACCGTCGAGACGTCCATGGTCACGAGGTCGAGGGAGAACTCGGAGAGGCCCTGCGTCGCCTGCGCGGTGATCGTCGCCTCGCCGAGGATGATGTCGGTCAGCGGCTCGAACTGGAACTCGAGGCCGTAGTGCTGGACGTCGTAGCCGCCGTTGCCGATCGTCGGGAAGAGGCGGTCGCCGGCGCTGCGCGCGCCAGGGCTGAACGGGCTCGGCGTCCGCGGCGGCGGCGGCGTGGGCTCGGCCGGCGCCGGCGGGCCCGCAGGGACCGGGGGCGGAAGGCGGGTCCCCGCGTTGCCGGCCCTGAAGACGAT
>DASZDF010000730.1:0-3030 GCA_035942275.1 Solirubrobacteraceae bacterium
GTAGCCGGCGGATCGCGTACGCCGATGAGCGCGACGAACAGCGGTCGATCCGAGAGGGTCGCGACGATCGCGTCGACCGCCGTCTCCGCGCTCGCGGGGTCGTCGATGGGCAGCTCGAGGTCCACCGCGGGATCGTCGGCGTCGACGACGAGCGTCGGAGGGGTGGCGAACGCCCAGGCGTCGTTGCGCGCGGGGCGGCGGGTGTCGAAGCTGGCCTTGCCGGCGCGGGCCCTGACCAGCGTCTCGACCGCCGCGCGAACATGTTCCTCGGCCGGCGCCGAGGGGGGCGGCGGCGTGGTCCACGCGCTCAGGCCCGGGTGGACGAGCTGCGGGACGAGCTCGACCTCCGGGGGCAGCGCGCGGTCGACCAGCTCGGCACCCCTCGCCACCGCGGCGGGATCGGTCCCCACGGTCGCCTGCCAGCAGTCGTAGCCGGGCACGAACCCCAGCGCCTCGAGGGCGCGTTCGGCGCCCGGCTCGCGGCGGCGCAGCCAGCCGCGCCGCGGCGGCTCGTTGACGCGCACCTCGAGCGTGCCGTCGACCGCCGCGCATCCGGCCATCCACACACCTCCGGGTCCACGCCCGACGCGAGCATGACCGTCCCGCGGCACGCGCGAGCCTCGCGCAGCGCGTCGGCGATCGCTTCGAGCCGTGCCACGCACACGGGCGTACCCTCACCCGCACATCAGGGTGCGGGAGCTAGCGGACGGGCGTGGTTGGGCGGGCGGGCGGGCCGCTCGGGGCGATCGGGAGGAACGCCGAGGCGCGTCGCGCAGGCCCGGGCGCCCCGCCGTCAGCGGACGCCGACGAGGTCGACGACGAAGATCAGGGTCTCGTCCGGGCCGATGACGCCGCCCGCTCCGCGCTTGCCGTAGGCGAGGCTCGGCGGGATCGTGATGCGGCGCCGGCCGCCGACCTTCATCCCCGCGACGCCCTGGTCCCAGCCGGGGATGACCTGCCCCTTGCCGAGGCCGAACTTGAACGTGTCGCCGCGGTCCCACGAGGCGTCGAACTCGTTGCCGGTCTGCCACGAGACGCCGACGTAGTGGACCTCGACGACGCGGCCCGCGACCGCCTCGTCGCCGTCGCCCTCCACGAGGTCCTCGATCTCGAGCTGGTAGGAGGGCGGGCCGTCGGGGACGTCGACCTGCGGCTTCTCGTCGGCCGGGGCCACCGCTCCTAGCGCTCCTCGGCCGACATGCCGTAGTGCGCCCGGCCCTGCGGCGGGCCGGCGGGGCCGGTGTCCGCGTCCTCGACGTTGCCGGCGTGCACGAGGTCGCGCGGCTCGAGCGTCCCGAGGTGGCGCTCGACCATCCGCGCCGCCTGGCGCCCCTCGTTGATCGCCCACACGATCAACGACTGGCCGCGGCGCGCGTCGCCCGCGGCGAAGACGCCGGGGACGGAGGTCTCGTAGACCGGGGCGTGGGCGTTGCCGCGGCGATCCTTCTCGACCCCGAGGCCCTCGAGCAGCGCGGGCTCGGGGTGCAGGAAGCCCATCGCGAGGAGCACGAGATCCGCCTTGATCTCGAACTCGGTGCCGTCCAACGGCGGACCGAAGGGGTCGGCGGGGTTCGTCCGCGCGGCGTGCAGCGCGCGCACGCGCCCGCTGCCGTCGTCGCCGAAGTGCGTCGTCGCCACCGAGTAGTCCTGCTCCCCCTTCCCGAGCGCCTGCGCCTCCTCCATCGCGTAGGAGAGCCGGTACTTCCGCGGCCACAGCGGCCACGGCGTCCGGTCGTCGGGGCGGCGCGGCGGCGGCTCGGGCAGCAGCTCGAGCTGGGTGATGCTCAAAGCGCCCTCGCGGTCCGCGTTGGCGACGCAGTCCGCCCCGGTGTCGCCGCCGCCGATGACGACGACGTGCTTGCCGGCGGCGCTGATCGGGGCGACGAACGACCCGTCCGCCACCCAGCGGTTGCGCCCGTAGAGGTAGTCCATCGCGAAGTGGATCCCGTCGAGGTCGCGGCCCGGCACCGGCAGGTCGCGCGGCACGCGCGATCCGGTGCACAGCACGACCGCGTCGAACGCCTCGCGCAGCTCGGAGACCGAGACGTCGACGCCCACGTCGACCCCGCACCGCACGTCGACGCCCTCGTCGCGCAGCTGCTGCACCCGCCGCTCGACGACCCACTTCTCGATCTTGAAGTCGGGCACGCCGAAGCGCACGAGCCCGCCGGCCGCCTCGTCGCGCTCGAACAGCACGACGCGGTGCCCCTCGCGGCGGAGCTGCTGGGCCGCCGCCATGCCCGCCGGCCCCGCGCCGACGACGGCGACCGCGAAGCCGGTCTCGGAGGCGGGCGGCAGCGGGCCGACCCAGCCCTCCTCCCACGCCCGGTCGATGATCGCGTTCTCGATCTGCTTGATCGTGACCGCGTCGCCCTCGCGGATCTCCAGCACGCACGCGGCCTCGCACGGCGCCGGGCACAGCCGCCCGGTGAACTCGGGGAAGTTGTTCGTCGCGTGCAGCTGCTTGATCGCGTCGTACCAGCGATCGCGGTAGACGAGGTCGTTCCAGTCCGGGATCAGGTTGCCGAGCGGGCACCCGTTGTGGCAGAACGGGATGCCGCACTCCATGCACCGTGCGCCCTGCTCGCCGATCTCCTCGGCGGAGCTCGGCACGAGGAACTCCTTGAAGTCGCGGACGCGCTCCGACGGGTCGCGGTAGTGCTGACCCGAACGCTCGATCTTCAAAAAGCCGCCGAGCTCACCCATCAAGCGCTCCCATGGGTCGGATGGCGAGGGACGTCACCCATCGGGAGCGCCGTCCTCGCTGATCACCTGCGGCTCGCCGACCGGGCTGACCACCTGCGCGCGCTCGGCTTCGGCCTCCAGGTCCGCGAGGACCCGCTTGTAATCCGCCGGGAACACCTTGACGATCTTCGAACGCAGGTCCTCCCACTGGGCGAGCACCCGCTCGGCGACCGGCGACGCCGTCCGCTGGAGGTGCTCGGTCACGAGCGCGTGGACCTCGATCGCGTCGCTCTCCGACAGCGCCTCGAGCTGGTCGAGCATCGTCGGGTTCACCCGCGAGCGGAA
>DASZDF010000731.1:0-4932 GCA_035942275.1 Solirubrobacteraceae bacterium
AAGCCGAGGTGTCGCCCGACGACCCGGCCCGGGCCGAGACGACCGTCCGCCCGCAGCTCGGCGACGCGCACGCGCCGCACGGTGCGACCGGGCGCGCGGCGCTTGTCGTGCGTGACCGCGACGAGCATCCGGCCGTCCGGCCCGATCGCGAGCGCCTCGCCCCGCGCGCCCGTGCCGGCGTCCTCACGGTAGAACGCAATCGTCCGCGGCCGGCGGAACGGGCGGCCCGCGCGGCGGACCGCGACCCGGGTGAGGTACCGGCCCCGGTCGAGCGTCGTCCACATCGCGACCGCGTCCCCGCGGGCGTTCGCCGCGAGCTGCGCCTCGCCGCCGCGGTAGCGCTCGAGCGGGACGAACGTGCCGAGCGGCGCCTCGACCGTCCCGATCGAGACGCCGAGGCGGACGATCGGGTTGAAGTCGCGGTCGTTGCGCACCCAGCGCTCGCGCAGCGCGATCGTCTGGTCGCCGTGCAGGGCGATCGTCACGAGCTCGCGCGCGGTGCCGAGGACGGCCGCGTTGCCCCCGCCCGGAGCGAGCGTCGCCAGGCGTGTCGACGGCCCCGGCGTCCGGCGGGTGTAGCCGAAGACGCCCGGGTCGAGCGACGCGGTGAGCAGCCCGCGGCCGTCGGGCGTGAACGCGAGCGCGGGGCTCGTCAGCAGGCGGGAGGGCTCTCCGACGCGCTCCGGCGGCGACCATGCCGCCTGTGCGGCCGGAGCGAACCCGAGGACGCCCAGCACCACCGCCGCGCACACGAGCCGCATGGAGGTGAAACGCGACACGGGAGGGGAAGCTGCGCGGCTGCCCGGCGTATCCTCGGGACATGGCGGTTCGGACCGACCACGGCAGGGTCGTCGCGCTGCGCCCGTCGGATCTTGCGCGGTTGCGCCGCGCGGCGGAGCAGGCGGTGCGCAGGGCCCGCGGCCGCGGCGGCGAGGCGCTGGCGGCGATCACGGTGCCGCTCGCGGCCGACGTCGATCCGGCGAGCGTCGCGGTCGCTTCGCGGCGTTCCGGTGAGCCGTGGTTCTGCTTCGAGCAGCCCGACCGGGACCGCGCTGCGCTCGCCGCGCTCGGATGCGTCCGGGCGCTCGAGGGCTCGGGCGCGGAGCGGTTCTCGCGCGTCGCGAGGGAGTGGCGGTCGCTGGCCGCGGAGGCGTCCGGGGACGCCGGCGAGCACCTGGTGGCCGTGGGCGGGTTCGCGTTCGCGTCGAGCGGCGGGGACGCGCCGGACTGGGCGGGCTTCGAGCCCGCTTCGCTGCACGTGCCCGAGGCGGCGCTGCTGCGGCGCGGCGGTGAGGTGTCGGTGACCCTCGCTGCGCTGGCAACGCCCGACGACACCGCCGAGGACCTCGTCGCGCGGGTCGAGCGCCGCGCGGCAGAGCTGCGGACGGCGCCGCTTCCGCTCCTCGACCCCGACCCCGCCGGCGTCACCCGCGTCGTCTCGACGATGCCGCCCGAGCACTACGAGGCCGCGGTCGCGAGCGCCGTCGAGCGGATCCGCGGCGGCGCGCTCGAGAAGGTCGTCCTCGCGCGCGAGGTCGAGGTCCACGCTCCCGCGCCGCACGACGCCGCCGCGGTGTTCGCGGTGCTGCGCGAGGCGTTCCCGTCCTGCTTCGTGTTCTGCGCCGGGCGCGGCGACGCGGCGTTCGTGGCGGCGTCGCCGGAGCTGCTTGTCCGCCGCGAGGGCCTGCGCGCGTCCTCGCTCGCGCTCGCCGGCTCGACCCGCCGCAGCGCGGACCCGGCCGTGGACGACCACCTCGGCGAGCAGCTCCTCCAGTCGACGAAGGACCGGGGCGAGCAGCGGATCGTCTCCGAGCGCATCCTCCGGACGCTCGAGCCGCACGCGGTGTGGACGACCGCCGCTCCCGAGCCCGTCATCGTCAAGGTCGAGAACATCCAGCACCTCGCGACGCCGATCCGCGCCCAGCTCGCCTCGCCGGTGCCGGCGGTCGAGCTCGCGGGGGTCCTGCACCCGACGCCCGCCGTCGGCGGCGAGCCGTTCGACCGCGCGGCGCCGCTGATCCCGGCGCTCGAGGGCCTCGATCGCGGCTGGTACGCCGGACCGGTCGGATGGACGGACGCGAACCAGGACGGGGAGTTCTGCGTGGCGCTGCGCTGCGCGCTCCTGCGCGGCCGCGTCGCCCGCTGCTACGCGGGCGTGGGCGTCGTCGCGGACTCCGACCCCGCGGCCGAGCTCGCCGAGACCGAGATCAAGCTCGCCGCGCTGCTGCCGGTCCTCGCCGGCTAGTCCCGCACGGCGACCTCGACCTCGATACCGATCCGGGCGCCCGCGTCGTAGTCGGGCCCGACGCCGGCGGCGATCGCGCAGCCCTCGTAGTAGCGCGTGCCCCGCGGCGCCTCGATCGAGGTCCCCTCGGCCAGCGGACCGGAGACACGCACGCTGACCGGATGGCGCGGGAACGCCGCGCGCGCGGCCGCGCGGACGCCGGCGACGGTGAGGCAGCGCCGGCCGGTGGCGTCGACCATGCGGTTGCCCCGCGACCCCTCGCCGTACAGCAGGTCGGCGAGCGAGTGGGGCGGGCCGGACGTGACGACGAGCTCGCGCTCGCGCGGCCTGAGCCCGTCGAGGTACGGCTCGCCGCCGCCGCCGAGCTGGTGGATCCAGCCGCACGGGCCGCCGTCGCCGCCGCCCCTGACCGCCTTCCAGCCCATCCAGCCGCGCGCGTCGAGCACCGTCTGAGCGCGCCGAACGAGCGTGCGGGGCGCGATGCAGTCCGCGCTGCGCTCGACCGCGAGGAGCGCGCGCGAGAGCCGCGCGACCTTCGCGGTGGCCGCGTCGTAGCCGCCCGGGAGTGGCCGCAGGCCGAGGCGGGCGCACGTGTCGCGGCCGGGGAAGACGGCGACGAAGTCGTGGTGGACGCAGGCGACGAGGGCGGTGCCGTGCATCTGCAGCACGTCCTCGCAGAGGGCGGTGGGGGACCGCCCGTCGGCGCTCTGAACGCTGATGACGGTCGGCTCGAGCTTCGGCTCGCTGTAGCACGCGACCTGGCCGGTCGCGAGCTTCTCGGGGGCGTCGAGGATCTCCGCGATCGTCACGCCGCCCGCTCCCAGCAGGAAGACCGCGACCGCGAGGCCGCCGAAGCGCCGCCGCCGACGCCGCTTGACGCGCTGGGGCGCGGAGATCGCGCCCTCGATGGCGTCGCCGAGCCGGTCGACGAACGGGATCTCGCTCATGACGTCGCCTCCATCAGCTTGCTCAGGCGGGCGAGCCCGCGGTGGACGCGCGTGCGCGCCGCGCCCTCGGTGCAGTTCAGGCGCTCGGCGATCTCCGCGTAGCCGAGCTCCCCGACGACCCGCAGCTCGACGGCCGCGCGCTCGTCGCCGCCGATGCGGCCGAGCGCCGCGGCGAGCGCGGCGCGGTGCTCGTCGGCGTCGGCGAGCGCCTCGATCGCCGCGACCGACCGCTCGTCGAGCGGCGGGACCTCGATCCCGAGCCTGCGGATCGCGCGCCGCTCGACCTCCTGCCGGCGGAACCAGTGCGACAGCTCCTTCGCGGCTATGCCGTAGAGCCACGCTCCGCCCGGCTTCCCGACGTCGCGGAACCGCCGCCGGCGCTCGTACGCGACAGCAAAGGTCTCGGCGAGCAGGTCGGCCGCCACCTCGGCGTCGAGCACGCGCCGGTAGAAGTACGCGAGCAGCCGCTCCGCCCAGCGGTCGTACAGCTCCCGGAAGGCGCGCGGGTCGTCCCGCGACGCGAGGATCAGCTCGGCATCGGTCACTCGACGTCCTTACGCCGCGAGCGACCGCGGGCGTTACGAGCCGGCGACGGCGGCGTTGACGCGGCGGTGAAGCTCGCGGTTCTCCACCCGCTCGGAGCGCACCTCGACGATGGTCGTCCGGTCGCTCGCGATCGCCGCGTCGAGGGTCGACCGGAAGCCGTCGAGCGTGCACGCCTGGACGTACTCGCAGCCGTAGAGCCGGGCCGCGTGCGCGAACTCGAGGCCCAGCGGGGTCGCGACGTGATCGACGTACGCGTCGCCCTCCCCGCTCACCGGCAGGAACTCGAAGATGCCGCCGCCGTCGTTGTTGAGCAGGACGATCGTGAGCGCGAGGCCGTGGCGCTTCGCCGCGAGCAGGCCCCCCACGTCGTAGGCCAGCGCGACGTCGCCGACGAGCAGGACGGTCGGCCCGTCGCCCGCCGCGGCGGCTCCGAGCGCCGACGACACCGTCCCGTCGATCCCGTTCGCGCCGCGGTTCGCGAGCACGCGCGGCGGGTCGTCGCGCGCGGGGAAGAACGACTCGACGTCCCGGACGGGCATCGACGACGCGACCCACAGCGTCGCCTCCTCCGGCAGCCGCGCGCCGAGCTCGCGGGCGACCCGCGGCTCGGACAGCTCGTCGGTGAGGGCGGCGTCGATCGCCCGCGCTGCCTCCTCGTCGGCGGCGCGCCAGTCGGCGAGCCACGCCTCGTCGGCGTCGGCCGCGGTCCCGAGCAGCTCGCGCCCGGCGAGCAGCGAGCCGGTGCTCATAGGGTCCGGCCACGGCGACGGGCCGGGGATCACGACCTGCTCGACCTCGGCGTGCGCCGCGAGCCACGCGCGCAGCGGCTTCGACGTCGGCAGGTCGCCGACGCGCAGGATCGCTTCCGGCCGGTGCGCGGCGACGAACGCCTTGCCGCGCAGCAGCGCGTCGTAGTGCGCGATCGCCGCGGGCCCGCTGCGCGCGCCGCTCAGCGGGTCGGCGAGCAGCGGGAACGCGCCGCCGGCCGCGAACGCCGCGGTGGCAGGGCCGGCGCCGGTCCCGGCGACGACGACCGACCGCGGCGGGAGGTCGAAGTCGGGCGGGGAAGGAGGTGCCTCCGCCCGCACCCGACGCAGCCACGGCGAACCGTCGGCCCGGCCGCCCGTGCCGTGTCCCTCCGCCGCCCCGACGAGCGGGTCCCGAAAGGGGAGGTTGAGGTGCACGACGCCGGGG